>CALVVC010000146.1 GCA_944363755.1 uncultured Bacilli bacterium | reverse complement strand
GCAGGAGTTCCAGAAAGCTTTAGGGTATTAATGAAAGAGTTCCAAGCTTTAGGACTTGATATCTCAATTATTAATGAAGAAGGAGAAAGCCTTGGTCTAAAACAAATAGAAGAAAGTGATGATGAGGTAGAAGAACCTTTGAATGAAGAAGTAAATATAACAAAAATAGATCAAGAAACAAAAGAAACAGAAACTGAAAGTGAAGAAGAAATTACAACTACAGAAGAAGATAAAGAGGAATTAATAAATGTTGAAGACGAACTTAGCAAAGGAGATGAAGAATAATGATAGAAGTTAATAAATTTGATGCTATTAAAATTGGTATCGCTTCTCCTGAAAAAATTCGTGAATGGAGTTATGGTGAAGTAAAAAAACCAGAAACAATTAACTACCGTACTCTTCGTCCAGAACGTGATGGCTTATTCTGTGAAAAAATATTTGGACCAAGCAAAGATTATGAATGTGCTTGTGGAAAATATAAAAGAGTTCGTTATAAAAATATTGTATGTGACCGTTGTGGTGTTGAAGTAACAAAATCTAAAGTAAGACGTGAGAGAATGGGACATATTGAACTTGCTAGTCCAGTTTCTCACATCTGGTTCTTTAAGGGAGTACCATCAAGAATGGGACTTGTCCTTGATATGAGTCCAAGAGACCTTGAAGAAGTATTATACTTCGTTAGTTATGTTGTAATTGATAAAGGTAATGCTCCACTTGAAAACAAACAAACTCTATCTGAAAAAGAATATCGTGCATACTATGAAAAGTATGGTAACGGTTTCAAAGTAGGTATGGGTGCAGAAGCGATTAAAGAACTACTTAAAAAAGTAGACTTAAAACATGATATTGATGAAATAAATAAAGAACTTGAAACTGCTCAAGGACAAAAAAGAACAAGACTTTTAAAAAGACTAGATGTTCTAGATGCTTTCTATCGTTCTGAACAAAAACCAGAATGGATGATTTTAGATTGTATTCCTGTAATACCACCAGAACTTCGTCCTATGATTCAACTAGATGGTGGACGTTTTGCCACAAGTGATTTAAATGATTTATATCGTCGTGTTATTAACCGTAACAATCGTTTAAAGAAACTTATAGACTTAGGCGCTCCTGGTATCATTATTCAAAATGAAAAGAGAATGTTACAAGAAGCAGTTGATGCCTTATTCGATAATGGACGTCGTGGTAGAAGTGTAACAGGTGCCGGAAATAGAGCTTTAAAATCACTTTCTAGTATGTTAAAAGGTAAACAAGGACGTTTCCGTCAAAACCTATTAGGTAAACGTGTTGACTATTCAGGTCGTTCAGTTATCGTTGTTGGACCATCACTAAAGATGTATCAATGTGGTATTCCAAAAGAAATGGCTCTAGAATTATTTAAACCTCATGTTATAAATGGTTTAGTAGAACGTGATATTGCTCACAATATCAAAGCTGCTAAACGTCTTATTGAAAATAGAGATCCAGTAGTTTGGGATATTGTAGAAGATGTAATTAAAGAACATCCTGTATTGTTAAACCGTGCTCCAACTCTACATAGATTAGGTATTCAAGCCTTTGAACCAATTTTAGTTGGTGGTAAAGCGATAAGACTACACCCATTAGTTTGTCCTGCTTTCAATGCTGACTTTGATGGAGACCAAATGGCAGTTCATGTACCACTATCAGAAGAAGCGAAAGCGGAAGCAAGACTACTAATGTTAGGATCAGGAAATATCTTAAAACCTTCTGATGGTAAGCCTATCGTTACTCCAGCTCAAGATATGGTTTTAGGTAACTACTATATAACTATGGAAAAAGCAGGTGTTGATGGTGAAGGTAGAGTCTTTAAAGATTCTAACGAAGCTCTAATGGCTTATGAAAGACGTGAGATAACTCTTCATACAAGAATTGCTATCCCAGTTGATTCATTTAAATATAAATTATTTACTTCATCTCAAAAAGGTAAATACTTAATAACAACTGTAGGTAAAATTAAATTTAATGAAATCCTACCAGATTCATTCCCATATATAAATGAACCAACAGATGATAATATTCAAAATATAACACCTAATAAATACTTCCTTAAAAAAGGAGTTAATATTAAAGAAGAAATAAGTAAGATGCCTCTAGTTAAACCTTTCGCCAAAGGAACACTAGAAAAAGTAATCGATCAAGTATTTAAACGTTATAAAACAACAGAAACATCAGAAATGCTTGATAAGATGAAAGATTTAGGTTTCTATTACTCAACAATCGCTGGTATTACAATATCTATGAGTGATGTTGCAACAAGTGAACATAAACAAGAATATATTGATGAAGGACAAGCTTTAGTTAATAAAATCAATAAACAATATACTCGTGGTTTAATCACAGAAGAAGAACGTCATGAAAAAGTTATTGAAACTTGGTATGGAGTTAAAGATAAAGTTCAAGCAGAACTTGAAGAAATCTCTAAAGAACAAGTAGATAACCCAATATTTATCATGATGCACTCTAAAGCACGTGGTAGTATTTCCCAATTTACCCAAGTTGCAGGTATGCGTGGACTAATGCAAAAACCAAATGGAGATCCAATTGAAATACCAGTAACCTCTAACTTTAAAGAAGGACTATCAGTATCAGAATTCTTCTTATCAACTCACTCTGCTAGAAAAGGTAGTGCTGATACAGCATTAAAAACTGCAGATTCTGGTTACTTAACTCGTCGTTTAGTTGATGTATCTCAAGATATAATTGTTAAAGAAGAAGATTGTGGAAGTGAACAAGGACTAGTTGTTCGTGACTTTGTTAATGAAAAGACAGGTGCAGTTATTGAAAGCTTATATGATCGTATTGTAGGTCGTTTTGCTAGCAAGAAAGTAATTAATCCTGAAACTAAAGAAGTAATAGTTGAAAAGGATGAATATATTACAGAGTCTCTTGCAGATAAGATAATAGCAGCAGGAATAGAGGAAGTTGAAATTAGATCAATTCTAACTTGTAATACCGAAAAAGGTGTTTGCCGTAAATGTTATGGTAGAAATCTTGCAACAGGTAATGTTGTTGAAATTGGTGAAGCAGTTGGAGTTATGGCAGCTCAATCAATTGGTGAGCCTGGTACACAGCTTACAATGCGTACCTTCCATACAGGTGGAGTTGCTGGTGGTGAAGATATTACTCAAGGTCTTCC
>CALVVC010000145.1 GCA_944363755.1 uncultured Bacilli bacterium | reverse complement strand
TATTTGAATAAATATTATAATTAAATAATAAAAAATCAAGGGTCTAGATGAACTCACTTCGTTCGCCCTTGATTTTTTATTAAAAGAATAGTTCTTTTTATGATGTCTCCTAAATGGGGTTCACATCATTTTTCAGTTCTTTTTATATAAATTCATCTAATGATGGAAAAGTTCTTTCACTGTTTAAAAAATTATAAATTTCTTCTAAAACTTGATAATAGTAATCTATTTTTTCATCATTTTGATTAGCATTTAAGATATTAAATAAATCTAGGTATACTTTTTTTACAATACTCTTATCATTACTCATTATTAACATAATATTGTATAATCTTGTAAATACCATTTCTAAATTACAGGCAGTTGAGATTTTACCTTCAAGCATAGCAATTTCTTTAGCTTTATCAATAGGTATTTCAGGATACGCAGTAATTATTTCATTTGCTACTAGATTTATTCTATCTTCTTCTAATAAGTTACCATTATATTCATACTGCATATTATTTTCTAACCTTTCTTTTTACAGTCTCTTCAGTTATATTTTTAACAGTATCAACATCTAAATAAATTGTTTTTTCTTTACCACGTAAAACTTCTTTTAAGAAAGGTGTTCTTATATTATTCATTACAGTTTGAAGACTTCTTGCACCTGTATTTAAATCATAGGCAGCATCTGCGATAGCTTCATAAACTCCAGCTTCTATTATTAAATTCTTACCACGAGAGTCTATCCATCTTTCAAAGCCAATAATAGGGCTTATTGTAGATTCTTTTAAAATTCTAAGTAATCCACGATTAGAATATTCATCTGTATGTAAATATGTATTAAACCTACCAACCAATTCTCTTTCATAACCTAAATCTATCAAGTCTTGTGGTGTAATTGTATAGCTTTCATTATCATGTACTTCCATTCTATTACCAAAACCTATTAGTTGTTTATTACTAGTCTTTTTATCTCTTAAGTCTGTTAAGGCAGCTAGACATACGAAAGTTAATTTAGAGGTATCAAAGCTAACTCTTCTCATATTAAATGGATTATCACCAACAACGATTTCATATTTTCCTCCACCCATAAAATCAAGTAATTGTTGTTGAACAGCTTTTTTCATCTCTAAACCACCATTTTTACGGTCATATATAATTTTATCAAATTCATCAAAAACAATAATACCTCTTTCAGCTTTGTCTAAATTACCATTTGCCTTTTTATATAATTCCTTTAAGGTATCGGTAATATTTCCACCAACGTATCCCGTTGAAGAATAGTTAACAATTGAAGTTGCTGTAAATGGTATATCTAACTTATCTGTAATTTCTCTTGTAATAGCAGTTTTACCTGTACCTGTTGGACCATCAAGAAATATTATAGACCTTTCACCATCAAAAGTATCAGTTTCTTTTGCTAAATCTTGGTTGTTGACAATATTATAAAATAAATCTTCTACTGCGCTTTCTTGACCAATAAATTTGGCTTTTATATCATCAAGTATAGACCATAATTCTTCGCTATCTAAATCTATCTTTTTCTCTTCTTCATTTGCTGGTGGCTTTTCTCCTATATCGAAAAATTCTTTAAATACATCATTTAACATATCGTTTAATGAATTTGCTCCATAATATTTAAACTGTATATCGGGATTCGAACCTTTATCATTATTATGTTGTATATGCTTATTTGAATTAGATGTATTCAAACCAGTATTATTTTTTTTATTCGAAAAATCCTTTTTTTGTAAAAGTCCTTTTAATATTGCATAATTTTCCACAGCTTTAAAACTAGGGTGGTCACCAAACCACATTCCTCCTATATTATAAGCATTACCAAAGTAATTCATTATGTCAGAACCGTTTATAGAAGTTGCTCCGTCCAAACAAGAAAAAATAATTTCTGAAGTTATAACATTAAATTGATTGAATAATGCCTTTTCTTTCGTTATAGACATTATATCTAATTTGAAGTTTTTATCATATATTTCACTATATTTACTTTTATCTAATCTTTTTATATCTTCTTCTTTTATATCAATAAAATCAAATAAATCACTTGTTTTTAAATCATCATATTCTTTTAATATTTTACTAAGACTAGGTGCATAGAACCCTGCTATGAATAAAGAAAGTATTCTTTTATCTAATTTTGAAAAAATATAATTTTTCTTAGTTACTATATGTTTTACTGTTTTATTAATTTCCTTATCTTTTATTGTTGAATAAATATCCATTGCTTTATTTAGATATTCTTTCGTTTCATCATCAAAATTTTCATAGGTAAAATCTAACATATATAATCCCCCTTCGTTTTTCATAGCACATATTATATCATAAATAATCCTTTTTGTCTATTATAACTTTATTTTATTAAGTCTTAAGGAGTTTATAACAACTGTTAAACTACTTATAGTCATAGCAATACTTGCAAACATAGGACTCATACTTATTCCATAATTTTCTAATAACCCAATTGCGATTGGTATCATAAGTAAGTTATAGAAGAAGGCCCAGAATAAGTTCTCTTTAATGATTAGATAGGCTTT
>CALVVC010000144.1 GCA_944363755.1 uncultured Bacilli bacterium | reverse complement strand
CGCAAACAGCAGATTTTAGCGATACTTTGGCAGGAAATTATATGTTAAAACGGGCGCAACGTGTATATTCATTTGCTAAGAATCTGGAACTTTGGGCTAGAGAAGAACGTTCATATATGTTTATGAAAACACATTTTCCTGCTAATAAGGTTTTTTTGACTCCTGATATCGTTATGTCGTTAGATCAAAGGGGAGATACGACTGGACGCAAAGGTATTACATTCTGTTTGAGAAGGGACAAAGAAAAAAATAGTAGGACAGACGATTTAATTTCAGCAATTCAACGTGAAGTTAAAGATGAAAATGTAACCTATTACGACACACATATTGGAAATGTAAGGTTGTCGTGTGAAGAAAGAATTACCGAATTGAATAAGATATGGGAACATTTCAGACATTCTCGTTTGGTCATTACAGACAGGTTGCATGGAATGATATTCGCATTTATTACAGGAACTCCAGCAATTGTGCTTCCTGGGAATAATCCAAAAATAGAAGATAGCTATAAATGGATTAAAGATTGTGGATATATAAAAATGATAAATGCCAACAAAGGGTTTAATGCCAATGATTTGAGTTCCTTGACTTATACCGAACATGGTTTTGATACTGTTCACCATAAGATAATGAATGTTTTCAATTCAATAAGTATATAGAATGCTACCACTTGTTTCTGTTATAATCCCAGTGTATGGTGTTGAACGATATGTTGAGAGGTGTGTTCGTTCTGTGGTTACCCAATCATACCAGAACTTGGAAATAATAATTGTTGACGACTGTACACCAGACAGAAGTGTTGCTATTATAAATGCCGTATTGCAAGAGTTCCCATATCGTAAACGACAAACTCAAATAATTCATCACGAACAAAATCTTGGGTTGGCTGGTGCTAGAGCTACAGGTTTGTTTTATTCATCAGGTAAGTATTTGCTCCAAGTTGATAGCGATGATTTTATTGCTACAGAAATGGTTAGCATGATGGTTAATGCTGCTGAAAAAAATGATGCGGACATTACGATTTGTGATTTTAATTATGTGTATGGGAATGATAATGTAGTGTGGAAACATGTATCACCGCCAACGAATAATATAGATTGCATGAATGATGTTTTGATGGGCAGGATTCATGCTTCTGTATGTAATAAATTAATAAAAAGTTCATTATATCAAGAACATGATATCACGCCTACGGTTGGGTTGAATATGTGGGAGGATTTATCGGTAATGTATAAACTTATGTTTTTTGCCAATAAAATAACATACGTGCCTGCACCATTGTATAATTATGTTTTGGAAACACAGGGGTCTTATACCTCTGAAAAGATGCCATATAAATATCAGTTGAATGCTTATCAATTGATTGGTCAAATGGATGACTTTAAATCAAAAGAAGTCGTTTCTGCGGAAACAGAACAGGCATTTGTATCTCGCATCGCTATATTGGAAGCATTGATTGTGATGTATGGTGATATACGTGATTTTGATTTGAATAAAAGCCTTTTTAAAGATGTGACATTTAAAATAGCTTTCACGCACCCATATATAGATGTTGTACTTAAATTGGCATTGGTATGCGAGCTATTGAATTTCAGATTTGGTTTGCGAATCCTAAAATTTGTCAGGTCGGTGAAAAATAAATTACGCCATTAAGATTTTATTATATTATGGTTGAAAAACTCACGTTTGGTGAGATTTTGATAAATTTGATTATATGGTTGTCGATGCTTGTGGCAAATCGCCGGCAATTATATATTGTTAATAGTAAGCAAGGTATCGGTTATTTTTTATTGTTTATATTAATAACCGTATATTCTGCGTTTGCTTTTACTACGGGCGATTATTTTCATTATATTGAGTTATATAATGATGCAGTTCAGTATCATGGAAGCTATCACTTTGAGGCGTTTTATAATTGGCTAATAACAGTTTTGCCAGTCAACTATAATATTTGGCGATTAGCAGTGTGGGGACTCGCTGCACTATTCTTGATACTTACATTTAAACGGCTACAACTTAATGCCCAATTCGCAAGTTTTATATTTGTTATAACCTTGATGTTTACTTTTGCAAACTTGCGTAACGCTCTTGGATATATTGTTTTGTATTACTCGGCATCGCTATTGTTCTACCCCTCGCGTCATAAATACCGAAGTTATTTATTAGGCATAATTGGCATAATTTGTTCATACTTCTTGCATAAGAGTATGTTTGCCTATATAATTTTGTTAGGGGTGTCGTTGCTGCCTTTTAGCAAATGGGTGTATATATTATCGTTACTGTTATTTCCATTGCTTTATAGATATGTCCCTGTCGTAGCCAGTTATGTGTTGTCATACGGTAGTGAAACGTCGCAAATATCGGGAAATATGTATTTGAACTCCGATTTCAATCAAGTTGCAAATTTCAATGGTTTGATACAAATGTTTATCCATCGCTTCCCGATTTTAATATTGCTGTTTATTATTATTCGCAGTGTATATCAAAGGAAAGAAGAAATTCCATTCATGTATAAGGTATTTGTTCAGTACTCCTATATTTTGATTTATATATCATGCTTATTCTATGGGCAATCATTATCGGCATTTTTTTCATCTCGATTTTGGAATGCTTCATTGTTTCCTCTGACAATATTGTTTACGTTTTATTTCTGCTACAGACCGAGGACTAAAGCTATAAAATTGAGCTTTTATATGTTGATTGCAGCTACATTGTATGATTTTGCTTATTCATTCTATAAGTTATAATTATGAAAATTATGGAAATATTGCCTCAACTGAATTCAGGTGGGGCAGAAAGGTTCGT
>CALVVC010000143.1 GCA_944363755.1 uncultured Bacilli bacterium | reverse complement strand
ATGGCTTTATTAATAAACTTCAAAGTATGGGATTAGAAGTATTAACTGATAATATTGTAGAAACTTTATTACATACATCTAGTGATGATGAAGTAATGGATACTTATAAAGAAATGATTAAGTATGCAAATAACAATAATATTCAAATAAGAGGAGAATTTATAGAAATATATAATGATGACAAAACAGATATTTATGTAGAAGCATATGACTTAACTAAAGATAATGAGGATACTTTAATTCATATGAAAAAATTAGAAGAGAAGTTTAAAACTACTGAACCTATTTATGATTCTAAATATGTTGGTAAGTGGATATTACAAGGGCAGATAGTAGAGCCTCCTAAATTATTTAATCCTAATAAAGAACATTTTATGCCTGATACTAAGTATAAAGAATTAATCTTATATAAAGATGGTACTACAAATTATGACAATGTAACTTGGAGAGATGATTATTTAATTATAAGTAAAAATGGTAAAATAATAGATAATCGTTTATATCAAGAAACATCTAAAGATGGTACTAGATATTTAGGAATATTAATGAATGATATAAATATTAATGCAAGACCCTATAGATATTATTATAAAGAAGAGAATGTTGGTTAATTCTTTTCTTTTTTTGTTGTAGTTGTTAAAACAAGAATATATAATATTGTTAATAGGTGAGGAGAAATAATCATGGAATATTGGGATTTATATGATGAAAACAGAAGGAAACTAAATAGAATAGTTACAAGAGGTTCAAGGTTAAACGATAATGAGTTTCATTTGGTAGTAAATGTTTGGATTAAAAATAATAATAATGAATTTCTGATAAGTAGAAGATCTAAAAATAAAACTCATCCTTTAATGTGGGAGACTACTGGTGGTTCTGTTTTACTTGGTGAAGAATCAGTAGATGCCGCAGTTAGAGAAGCTAAAGAAGAGTTAAATGTTGATTTAGATAAATCAAAAAGTAAATTAATAGGTAGTGCAAAAAGATTTTTTGAAGGTTGTAATGATATTCTTGATGTTTGGTTGTTTGAAAGCAATGTTAGTTTGAATAATATTAAATTACAAAAAGAAGAAGTCTGCGATTGTATGTGGGCTAGTAGTGAAAAAATTAAAGAATTATATAATAAAGGAGAATTTGATGCTAATCCATATTTTGATGAGATTGTAGGTGAAAAAAATGTCTAAAGTAAGTAATGTACTTACTATGCTTGAATATTTAAGTACTGGAAGAAAATATACTATTGCAGAACTATCAGAAAAGTTAGAAGTAAGTCCTAGAATGATAAGAGTTTATAAAGAGGATTTAGAAAAAGCAGGTATTTATATAGATACTATTAAAGGACCTTATGGAGGATATGTTTTAAATCAAAATATAAATGTGCCTAAAAGATTTATTACTCCCAATAATATAAATGTAGAGAATAAGGAAATGTTTAATTTAGTAAATAGAGCGATTAAAGAAAAGAAAAAATGTTTTATTGAGTATTATTCTAAAGATAAGAAAGATATATCTAAAAGAACTATTAGGCCATATGATTTAATTTTATTAGGTAATGAATGGGGAGTTGCTGCTTACTGTGAATTAAAAGAAGAAATAAGGCACTTTTATATAAATAGAATAAAGTCTATAAAATTATTAGAAAAATTTAATAACTGACATATATACTTCCTCTTCTTTTGTTAATATGTAATTAAGAAAGGAGAGAAGTGATATGGAAGATTTAACTTATGTTACAGGAAATTATGGTAAATATATTTCTGTAAAAGAAAAATTTGAAAGAGTTGGTGTACCAATTAATTATTTTAAATATGATATGAAAGAACCAGAGATTAATGATATTGAAGTTATATCAAAAGAAAAAGCAAGAAAAGCATATGAAATAGTAGGTAGACCTGTTTTTGTAGCAGATACAGGTTTTTATATTGAAAATTATCCTAATAACCCTAATTATCCAGGTGCTTTTGTTAAAAGAAGTGGAGTTAGTTCTAATATAGATAACTTGCTTGAAGTTATGAAAGATGTAACTAATAGAGCTTGTAAATTCATTGATTGTTTAACCTTTTATGATGGGGATGATTACTATACCTTTTATGGGGAAAGTAAAGGTACTTTATCACTATCAATACGTGGTAATATAGAAAGAAAGGCTAAATCTAATTTATGGAGTGTTTTTATTCCCTTAAATCATGATAAAACTTTAGCAGAAATGAGTGATTATGAAAGAAATCATCGTCATGATAATCATACATCTGCAACAGATGAATTTATAAATTGGTATGAAAATAAATATTTAAAAAAGAAAAATAAAATACTAAAACTTAATTAGGAGATGATACTTATGGAATTAGTTGATATTTATAATGACAAACATGAGAAATTAAATTATACTAAAGATAGAAAAGAGTTAATAAAAGGAGAATTTAGACTATCTTGCTTTGTATGGATTATTAATGATAATGATGAACTTTTGATACAGCAAAGAGCCTCTACATCTAAAAAATATCCGAATAAGTGGGAAACAGTATCTGGTGGTGCACTTTTAGGTGAAGATGCAATTATAGGGGCAATTAGAGAGTTAGGCGAAGAATTAGGAATACAAGTAAATAAGGAAGATTTAAGATTTATTGGTTCATATGCTCGAATAAATGATTTTGTAGAAGTGTTTTTATTAAAATCTAATATTGATATAAAAGATTTAAAATTACAAGAAGATGAAGTTCAAGACGTTAAATGGGTTTCTATAAAAGAGTTTGAAAATATTATAGAGAGTGGCAATGGTATTGATACAGGATATTTTATCTTTAAAGAATACTATGAAAAGTTTTATAATAGATATGTAGTATTTGAAGATGGTAAAACAGTTTTTAAGAATTATAATAATTAGGAGATTGATATGAGTAAACTAATTTATTTAACAACTAATCCTCATAAGATGGAGGAAGCAAATGAATTTTTTGGAAAGAAATATGGTTTTAACATGGAAGTAATGAATCCAGATTTTGAAGTGATTGAAATACAAGCGAAAACTTGTGGCGAAGTTGCAGCTTTTAGTGCAAAGTATGCAGCAGAAAAATTAAAGTGTCCTGTTTTAAAATCAGATTCAGGACTATATATTGATGCTTTAGGAGGGCTCCCTGGACCATATAATGCTTACTTTGATAAACAGATAGGAATAGATAAGTTTTTAGAACTATTTAAGAATGAAACTAACAGGAAAGCCAGAATTGAACACACTTATGCATACTGTGAACCTGGAGAAGAACCAGTAGTCTTTACTGGAGGTGGTACTGGTACTATTGCTAAAGAAGCAAGAGGAACAAGAGGAAGATGGCATGATAAATTTTATATACCAGACGGGGAAACAAGAACTTTAAGTGAACTTAGAGATATTGATTACGAGTATGAAGCTAGTTTTTGGGGTACAGCTAAAGATGATTTTGCAAAATGGTATATAGAAAATAAACTTAAGTAGTCAGTGGTTTATTATAAGAGGAGAAAATACTTATGGAAAGAACAGATATAAAATTTAAAAGCAAGACAAGTTTTGGGCTCTGCCAGGAGGGAAAATAAGAGTAGGAGAGACAACTAAAGAAGCTATTGCAAGAGAACTAAAAGAAGAGTTAGGTTTAACTAGTTTTGATGTTAGTAATGTAGTAACTGTGTCTGAATACTTTTTTGAATTTGGCAAAGATAAGTATCATCAGTTTATTTTTGGACATAAAGTTTTAATTAAAGATAATGAATGGATACTTACGAGGGAAGAGTTTAATGGAATAGAAGAGCAAGAGCATTTAGTGTTTAAGTGGTTTGAATTAAAAGAATTAGGAACAACATCAATTAAACCAGATTTTCTTAAAGAACAATTAGAAAGTTTAAGTAGTAAAGATATACAGTTTACTACATATAAAGAAATAAATAGAGGTGCTAATGATGAAGAAAAATGATTCTAAAAAATTTATAGGTAAGGAAGTTAATATTATTATAGATAGAGCTTTAGGAACTAAACATCCTAAACATGGATTTGTTTATAGTGTTAATTATGGTTATGTACCTAATGTAATAAGTGATGATGGGGAAGAGTTAGACGCTTATTTATTAGGTATATTTGACAATGGATGTTTTTTATTTTAAATTATATATAACACACGAAAGAAGGTTGAACTTATGAGTAAAATATTAGATGAAGAAAATAAATATTTGGATTATGTAGAAAAAGTTATTGAATCTGAATTGCAAAAATCTTTATGCGATACTGAAAAGTTGAAAAATGATTCTATTAAACTTTCATTTGAAGACAGATTAAGAGGTACACACTTTAATTTGAACTCGCAACTTTTTAATATTGGAGAAAAAATAGACAAATTAGAAAGAGCTAAAAATTGTCCTTATTTTGGAAGAATAAATTTTCAAAGTACAGGTAGTAATAAAATATTGCCTATATATATTGGTAAATCTGCAATTACTGATAATAACAATTTAGTAGTTTATGATTGGAGAAGTCCTATATGCAGTTTATATTATGATAGTGAAATTGGACCAGTATCGTATAATTCATCATCAGGTATTCAAAATGGTAATTTGTTATTAAAAAGACAAATAATAATAAAAGATGGACATCTAATTAATGCAATAGATTCTAATCTAGTTACTGATGATGAACTATTGTTACCTTATTTAAATGCTAACGTTGATGATAAAATGAAAACTATAATTTCATCAATTCAAAAAGAGCAAAATTTTATTATAAGATTAAATAATCAAGATATAATTGTGCAAGGTGTTGCTGGAAGTGGTAAGTCTTCTGTTGCTTTACATAGAATAGCTTATTTAATATATGCCATGAAAGACCAAATTAAATCAAATGACTTTTTGGTTATCGGACCAAATGATTATTTTTTAAATTATATATCTTCTGTTTTGCCTGAATTAGAATCTAAGCCAGTTCAACAAAAAACTTTACTAGAATTGATGAATGATTATTTAAATATAAATCTGTCTTTAAGTGAAGAAGTACGACTTAATAATACAAAACAACAAATGCAAAAAAATATTAGCTTTTTTAAAGGAAGTTTTGAATACTGTAATTTGCTAGATATGTTTTTTAAAAAATGTCTAGATGGAAATGAAATAGTGACTGACGATTTTAAAATAGATGGGAAAGTAGTTTTTCCTGCTAATATGATAAGAGAAAGATTATTTGGAGAGGATAAAAAACATTTTGATTTTGACAGAACACGTAAATACTATAAGGCACTATTTAAAGAGAAAAAAGAAGAAATATACACTGAACTTAATAAAGAATATAGAAGTGTTTATATAAATTTGCCGATGGATGATCCAGTAAGAAAAGAATATGTGAAAAAAAGTACGGAGCTAGAGAAACAAGTAAAACAACAGGGGGCAAAATTATTGGATAAATATTTTAAATCAATCAATAAATCATGCTTAGCATTATACGTATCATTTATTAGCGAATTAGATCAATTTGAAACTAGTTTAAGCAAGGAAGAGATAGCTATGCTTCAAAAAGATACTTTGAAATCTATTAGAAAAAAACAAATTCCATCTGAAGATATACCAGCATTATTATATTTAAATTACAGATTAACAAACAAAAAAAAGGATTATAAAAACATAGTTATTGATGAAGCTCAAGATTATAGTATTTTTACATATTATGTATTAAAGAAAATATTTGCAAATGCTAAATTTAATATATATGGTGATTTAGCACAAGCTATATATCCATATAAAGGTATTAGTTCTTGGGAAGAACTTAATAAATGCGTATTTGATAATAAATGTAATTTGTTAGAATTAAGCAAAAGTTACCGTACAACTACTGAAATTACCGAAACTGCTAACAGTGTTTTAAACGCACTCGGATTACATTATGCTAATCCTGTTATACGACATGGTTCTGAGGTTGATTGTTCAGATATTAATGATAATCCAGAAATTAAAGTAAACAAAATAAAAGAATGGCTTGACTTAGGTTATCAAAAAATTGCAATTATATGCAAAAATGAGTTAGAGTCTAAAGAAGAGCAATCTAAACTATTAAATATGGGAATTAATTCGCAGTATATCTCCGGCAAGGATGAAAAGTTTACTAATGGTGTATTTGTATTATCAGTTGCTTCGGCTAAAGGATTGGAATTTGACTGTACTATAATTAATAATGCATCGGCTGATATATATAATATTAATAATGATGTTGATATGCATTTGTTATATGTTGCATTAACTAGAGCTCTTCATGAACAAATAGTTATATATGACAAAAATATAACTAAACCATTAGAAGATAAGATTAAAAAAAATAAAGTTTTAAAAAAAGTATAAATAATTAAAATGGTTATATTATTTTTATAAATATATATCTTTTATGGTGAGGTGAAATATGAATAAAAACGATTTTATTTTAGTAAGACATAGTTATGATGATCATAGCTATATTGATGGTAAAAATGATACAAGTTTAACGCAAAATGGTATTGAAATCGCTAAGGAAGCAGCAAAGAAAATTATATATAAAATTGATTCTAATGAAGTTATTATAAGGTATTCAACTAAAAAACGAGCCAAAGAGACTGCTGAGATTATAGGTGAATATCTTTCAAAAAATAATATTGATTGTAATTATATTAGTGATAGCGGGTTGACTGAGTTATTTCAAGGTAGTTTTAATTTTGATGGTATGGAACATATAGAAAGAGTAAATTTTTTGCAAAGTTGTTGGGATGATTTTGAGTTTTGTAGAAAAAATGGCGATTTAAATCATAGATTTGGTCAAAATAAAAGTCGTAAGATAATTTTACAATTTGGTGAAAATCATTCAGATTGGTCTGTACGTATAGCTAAAGGCGTGTTAAATATTATAAATGATTTATCTCAATCTCATCAGACAATAAATATAACACATAGAGGGGCAATTTTTGAAATTCAAAAATTAATAGAAATGGTAAATGGAAAAATACAGTTTGATGATGTAGAAAAATATGAAACTACATGGATGAACTACTGCCAAGATTATTTATTGCATATTGAAGATTTAAATATTGCAAAATCTCTTACTAAAAAATATATTTCTAAAAGGAGTGGAAATGAAAATAATTATTAATCAGCCAAGATCATCTTATTTTGTTGGTGGTGCTGAAATGATTTCGTTTGATCATGCAATTAATTTTTATGAATTAGGTAATGAAGTTTACTTTTTTACAATATCACCAAAAAGTATTGGATTAGATTATACGGCTCAATTTAAAAAGTTTTATAATAATTATTCTGATAAAATTAACATAATAGAGATAAATCAAGATTCAAAAATTAAATATATTTATAGTATTCAACCTGGTGAAGATAGGTGCCGTTGGAATGTTGAATCAATTTTTTATAATCAAAAATTGTATGAATATATTTTTGGACAAAACAAAAATTACGATGTTATTTTTTCTTATTATAACTTAGATGCAGTTTTTGTTCCAAAAAAAATAATTTCTAGAAATGTTTTATATTTATGTGGTGTACCAAAAGAACAGAATGATTTTCAAGGTAGTTTTTTATCAGTTTATGATAAAGTAATTGCTATATCAGAGGTAGTAAAAAAATCATGGAATAAATATTGTAAAGAGGAAATTGATATAATATCAACAGGTGTAGATTGTAACAGATTTTCTTTAAAAAAATTTCAAGAGAATAATAATAGTGATATAACATTATTATATGTTGGTAGGCTTATTTCTAGAAAAAATGTTGATAAGATAATATATGCTTTTGAAAAACTTTATAAAGAATATAAGTTAAAATTAATTATAGTTGGAGATGGTCCAGATAGAAAACATTTAGAAAGTATTTCTAGTCATAGTGAATTTGTAGGAGTTGTATCTGATACAGAAACTTATTATCACAAGGCGGATATTTTTATATCACCATCTGAGTATGGTGAAGGACTTCAAGGGTCAATTCTTGAAGCGATGAGTTGTGGTTTAACTGTAGTAGCAACTAATACTCAAGTGAATAGAGAACTACTTGCTGAGGGTAGAGGAATTATTGTTGAACCGACTATTAATTCTATAATTGATGGTATTAAAAAAGCAGTTGATGTTGATAGATTTAAAATAGCACAGGATAGTCGGAAGTATGTACTTAATAATTACGACTGGCCCAAAAAAACCAACGAAATTTTGGAGGTATTAAAATGAATATAATTTTTATGAGACATGGTGAAGCGACTGATAATGTTAATGAATTAATATCTGATAAAGAGATATATTGGTCTGTTTTGACTGAAAAAGGAAAAAATACTGTTTTAGAAACTATAAATAACATAACACAAAATGTTGATAAAATTTATGTTTCGCCTTTTCCTAGAACAATTGAAACCGCTCATTTTCTTTATTTAAAATATCCAAAAACTGAGGTAATAATTGAAAAAAGATTACATGAAATATATTATGGAAAATATTCTTTTAAAAAAAATAATAACGATCTTGATAATACTAGATTAAAACAGATTGATGGAGATTATTTTGTAAGATTTGGGGAATATGGTGAAAATAAATACGATATAGAGATAAGATTATGTGATTTCTTAAAAGATGTTTACAAGAATAATTTTGATAATAATACAATAATAATTATTTCACATGGCTCAATTATTTCTTATATAAAAAGGATACTAAATATTAAAGCTCCCCATATTAAAACTGGAAAAATGGAAGAATTTATTGATGTTGATTTTGACCCACTTTTTAACTATATGAAAAAACTGAAAAGTATTAAATCCAAAAAAATCAACGAAAGAGTTAAACAAATTGAATTTTTAGATATAAGTGATAATTTGAAAAAAAATTTAATTACGATTGCTAAGAAAGAATTTAATAACATCGAATTTAAAGATACATATTTTTCTAATTTAATAAATGGACTTGGTACTAAAAATTTAACACAAAAAACATCTAAAAAATTTGATGATAGCATTATTTTAATTTGTTTTTATAACGATTTTGAAAGTTTTGCAGAGAAATGGATAAATCACTATATTAATATTGGTATTAAAAATTTTGTATTAGTTGATAATAACTCCAAAGATAATTCAACAAAAATCCTAAAAAAATATGAAAAAATAGTTAATATTTCATTTTGGGAGATTAAAGAAAAATATAATTGTTATAAAATGTGTGGCTGGAAACAACAAATTTTAGAATTCTATGGTGTAGGTAATAAGTTTTTAATAGTTGATTCTGATGAATTGTTTATTTATCAAGATTATGAAAATACAAAATTAGAAGAGTTTATAAATAGTAAAAACATATCATATATTAAAGCACTAATGCTTGATGTTTATACTAATAAAAAAATATATGAAGGAAATCTTGAAGATTTTAATTATGTTGATAAGGGAACTTATAAAATTACAACTTCTGTTCCTTATAAACAAAGGTTTTATGGTGGCCCAAGGTCTAGAGTTTTTGGTATTAATCCAAGTTTACAAAAAATACCCTTTATTTTATATACTGGTAATGAAATTTATGCAAACGATCATTATTATTATCCCTGGAATATAAATGAAAAAGCAATATTTTGTTCATATTTATTACATTATAAATTTTTACCTAGTGATAAAGAAAAATATAATAAGTTTGTAAAAGATGAGCGACATTGGAATAATTCGCATGAATATAAAGTTTATCAATCTATTTTATCAAATAGTAGTAATATATCTTTTTATGATAAAAATATTTCAATACCTATAACTGATATTGAGTTTGATTTTAAATATTAATAGAGGGGTAATGATATGAAATACTTAATATTAAATAATAAAAGAAAAATTAAAAGTATAATTAATTATTTAGTTAATAATGGTAGCCTTCCTCAAATTCAAAGAAGATTAAATATATTTGCGGAAGATGATACATTTCAAATTGAAATTTTGAATAATGAAATTAGTTATAGAAGAAATAATAGACTAAAAGCAATTTATGTAAAAAACAAAAACATCAAGTATTTTTTTAAAATATTAGATACTACAAAGAGATATTATATTAATGATATATCAATTTTAAAATTTGAAGATTGCTCCTTATTGTTTGATACATATCATGGTACAATAATATCAACCTCGAGTGAACAGTTGTGCTCCGAACTCGAAAACAAGTTCAATTTACAACGCTATGACAATATTAATGAACATAAAATCACTAATAATTTAAAACCAGAATATTTATTTGATGAAATTGGTAATTTGAATATAAAAATTAAAAATTATGGAATAAAAACCGGTTTAGATATACGCTCTACTAGTACTTCACTTAAATTAAGAATTTCTAATATGTCTAATGATTATTCATACTTAGAATATTATTATAAATATGTAGTAAATCATGATTTATTATCTACAACATCATTTTATAAAAAAAAGTATTCAATAAAAAATATAAGTATAATAATTCCTGTATACAATCAAAATGTAAAATATACTTTATTATCAATTCAAGGTCAAAATCTCTCAAAAGAAGATAAGAAAAAAATTCAAGTTATTGTTGTTGATGATGGATCGGAAAATGATGTTATTAAAGATATTGATACAATTAGGGGTATGTTAGATTTTGAATTGCAAATAATTTCTTTTGAAAAAAATATGGGCTTATCAAATGCACGGAATGCTGGTTATGCAATTTCTAAATATAATCACATAATTTTTATGGATTCTGATATAATTTTGAGTAAAAATTATATCTATGATATGAGTATTAGATTGCAGATGATTCCTAATGCCATATTTATTTGTATGCGAAAAAATATTGAACCTAATTCAGATATATTAAAAATAAATAACTTAATAAATGGAATTGATTCTTGTACAGATTTTGATGATAGTAGAGTCATTACGTGTGGTAAAGAATATCATATTGGCTGTGATAAAGCATATCTTAATGAAGAATTTTCAATTTTAGATGATACTGACTATTTTAAAGAATTAAGCTTTGGATCTCAAATTGGTATTTATAATATTGCAACAGTTGTAACTGGTCATAACATTGCTTTAAATAAGCCTTCTATAAAATCAAATCCACCATTTAGTGCAGAGTTTAAAGGCTGGGGAATGGAGGATGCATATTTTTCTGCAAAACTGATTTCCGAAGGGTGTTATGTTATTCCAGTATTATCATCTTGTGTATATCATATTAATCATCAACCTAGAAGTGGAAGTTTAGAGAAAAAAAGAAAAGAAGCATTAAAGAATTATAATATATATATTGATTTATTAAATAAACCATGGAAATAGTTAAGTTATATATTTATTTTTTACTTTTTAACAATAAGAATAGTAAAAATGACTTTAATTTTGTTCCTAATTCATTAAATTTGATGAAAGTAAAAAAATTAGAAGATTTAAATAGCAAAGAATTGCAGTCTACTACATATTAAGAAATAAATAGAGGTGATAATAATGAAGAAAATTGATTCTAAAAATTTTATAGGTAAGGAAGTTAATATTGTTATAGATAGAGCTTTAGGCACTAAACATCCTAAACATGGCTTTGTTTATACTGTTAATTATGGTTATGTACCTAATGTAATTAGTGGAGATGGAGAAGAGTTAGATGCTTATTTATTAGGAGTGTTTGATCCAGTAGAAAATTATAAAGGTAGGTGCATTGCAGTTATTCATAGAACTAACGACGATGATGATAAAATAATTGTAGTGCCAGAGGGTGTTAATTATACCGATGATCAAATAAAAGCTTTAACAGAGTTTCAAGAAAGATTTTTTGAATCTGTAATTATAAGATAATAATAGTAAAAAGAAAGATAGAGACTAAGTTAAGTTTTCTATCTTTTTAAATATCTAAGTAAACTATCTCATTACCATGTTCTTCTATTAATTTAACTAAAACATTAAATCTTATAAAAATAGTATAATCATTTCTATTAGGATGAACTCCTATAGTTTTATTAATCAATTCGTTATCAAAGACAAAGATGACTGCTATGTTTTCATCATAAATAAATCCTAATGGAGAGACAGAACCTTTCTCTACATTTAGGTATTTTTTTAATCTTTCAGGACTTGCAAAAGAAAGACGTGTACTATTTAGAGTGCTAGCAAGGCTCTTGATATCTACTTTCTTATCCGGAGAGCAAGTAACTAAATAATGGACTTTACCATTAGCATTTCTTAAAAAGATATTTTTAGGAATAAGCCCTTCTTTATCAAGATTAATATCTTTAATTTCTTCTATAGTGTAGACTCTCTTGTGTTTAATTATTCTATAGTCTATATTTTCGTTATCTAATAATTCTAATATATCTTTCATAATACACCTCAATTTACTTAAATATTAACATAAATGAACTAAAAAATAAACTTTTTTGAGTTTAGGTAAAAATAAAACTTGACAAAGAAAAAGTGAAAATGTGTTATCCACAGATTCACTTTTTTAAG
>CALVVC010000142.1 GCA_944363755.1 uncultured Bacilli bacterium | reverse complement strand
ACAGGTATTAAGATTTCACCGAGTCTATGGTTGAGACAGTGCCCAGATCATTACACCTTTCGTGCGGGTCAGAACTTCAATATTTTGTTATCAATAATTTTCACTATTGTTCAGACTATACTTTCATCTTGTCTTGATTATCCGTAGGAGTTGTTCCTTTGTATATTTTCTTTTACCACTTTCATTCATTTGATATGCTTTATCTATTATTTCTTCTAAATATGTTTTGTTTAGATGTTTAGATGAAGCTATCATATCGCATATATATGCAAATATTTGAAAGTCATTTTTTTTACTAGTTTTTAATGGATATTCCTTAAAATGTGGGATAATTTTTTTTCTTATATCTCCTATGCTTCTAACTTCATATTTATAGCATTGGTCTTTTTTAGAAAATCTAATCGCACCACATCCGAAATAGTCACGAATTAACTCAAGAACTTTTAGATTGCGTTTATGTTGTGCTATTGAAAAGCTAGGTCTTATTTCAATTCCTGTTTTCATTTTTTCACGTTTATTAAACGAGATCATAAAGCATCCTTCACCATCTACAAAACCAGTTATATACGAACTCTCCATAGACATCTTTTCATTTAGACAAGAGCCAACGTTTTGTACATTTTTCTTCATATGTACCGCTCCTTTCGGATTAGTCGTTACGGCTCTATCAGTCATATTGACTTCAAGTTGCCACGGTATTACCATAAAATATTGACCAGTATTTTAAGGCTTCACCGTTATGAGTTGGATTACTTATAGCATGTCACCATGCTATTCAGGCAAGTTTTCGTTCACCTGACAAGGAATTTCGCTACCTTAGGACCGTTATAGTTACGGCCGCCGTTCACTGGGGCTTCAATTCGTACCTTCGAATCATCGACTAAAAGTCTATCTAAGCACTCCTCTTAACCTTCCAGCACTGGGCAGGTGTCAGCCCCTATACATCGTCTTACGACTTAGCAGAGACCTGTGTTTTTGGTAAACAGTTGCCTGGGCGTCTTTAGTGCCGGTCACGTTAATGACCACCCCTTATCCCGAAGTTACGGGGTTATTTTGCCGAGTTCCTTAACCATAGTTCTCTCGCTCACCTTAGGATACTCTCCTTGCCCACCTGTGTCGGTTCTCGGTACGGGTACCTGTATAATTAGCCCTAGAAACTTTTCTTGGAAGCTTGGCGTCTGGAAAGTTCGGTGTTATCTCTAACTCCTTCCCCATCACACTTCAGTTGCTCTATAAACAGATTTCCTTTTTTATAAACCTTTGTGCTTAGACCAGAATCCATTAACTGGATCTCCATAGCCTTCTTCGTCATTCCTTCAGTTATACAGATAGTACAGGAATATAAACCTGTTGTCCATCGGCTACGCTTTTCAGCCTCGTCTTAGGACCCGACTAACCCTGGGAGGACGAACCTTCCCCAGGAACCCTTAGGCAAACGGTGGCCGGGATTCTCACCCAGCTTGCGCTACTCACACCGGCATTCTCACTTCTAACCGCTCCAGCTCTCCTTTCGGTAAACCTTCTCCGCTGTTAGAACGCTCCCCTACCACTCATGCTTATGCATGAATCCGCAACTTCGGTACTGTACTTAGCCCCGGTACATCTTCGGCGCAGTGTCACTCGACTAGTGAGCTATTACGCACTCTTTAAAGGATGGCTGCTTCTAAGCCAACCTCCTAGCTGTTTTGACAACTCCACATCCTTTCCCACTTAGTACAGATTTTGGGACCTTAATTGGCGATCTGGACTCTTTTCCTTTTGCGCATGGACGTTATCACCCATACGCTGACTCCTGAGTATACAACCATGGCATTCGGAGTTTGATTACACTCAGTACCCCTAGGTGGGGCCATCGTATATTCAGTGCTCTACCTCCACGGTGCTAAATCTCAAGGCTAGGCCTAAACCTATTTCGGGGAGAACCAGCTATATCCGAGTTCGATTGGAATTTCACCGCTAGCCACAAGTCATCCGCGCACGTTTCCGGGTACGTCGGTTCGGTCCTCCATTCAGTTTTACCTGAACTTCAATCTGCTCATGGCTAGATCACTCGGTTTCGGGTCTAATACTGCATACTAATTCGCCCTATTAAGACTCGCTTTCGCTTCGGCTCCGTATCTTCTACTTAACCTCGCATGCAACATTAACTCGCCGGTTCATTCTGCAAAAGGCACGCCATCACCCATTAACGGGCTCTGACTTTTTGTAAGCACATGGTTTCAGTATTCTATTTCACTCCCCTTCCGGGGTTCTTTTCACCTTTCCCTCACGGTACTTGTTCACTATCGGTCACTAGAGAGTATTTAGCCTTACGGGATGGTCCCCGCGGATTCCGACAAGGTTTCACGTGCCCCGCCGTACTCAGGATACTCCAGAGAGATGAAAGTATTTCGTATACAGGGCTATCACCTACTATGGCCACACTTTCCAATGTGTTCTACTATACAATCATTTTCTTACTCTCATATAGGAGTCCTACAACCCCAGACGAATCTGGTTTGGGCTGTTCCCCTTTCGCTCGCCACTACTAAGGGAATCGAATTTCTTTCTTTTCCTCCGGCTACTTAGATGTTTCAGTTCACCGGGTTGCTCTCTCTAACACTATGTATTCATGTTAGGATAACAGTGAATTACCACTGCTGGGTTTCCCCATTCGGAAATCTCCGGATCAAAGCGTACATACAGCTCCCCGAAGCATATCGTTGTTCGTCACGTCCTTCATCAGCTTCTAGTGCCAAGGCATCCGCCATGCGCCCTTACTAATTTAACCACCATTTGTTGATATTACTATCCTAATTTGATGAGATTTAAATAACTATACACTTAATAAATATAGTTACTTGTTATATTAAATGCTCGTGATTTAATATAACCACAATATCTAGTTTTCAAAGAACTATTTCCTTGAGAGAAAATATTCTCTCAAAACCAAGCAAAACTTGTCAATCTAATTCGTTGTCGATAATTTAAGGAAATATACTCCTTAGAAAGGAGGTGATCCATCCCCACCTTCCGGTAGGGATACCTTGTTACGACTTCACCCCAGTCGCCGATCCTACCTTCGATGGCCCCCTCCTAAAAGGTTAGGCTACCAGCTTCGGGTATTATCGACTCCCATGGCGTGACGGGCGGTGTGTACAACACCCGGGAACGTATTCACCCCGACATTCTGATTCGGGATTACTAGCGATTCCAACTTCATGGAGTCGAGTTGCAGACTCCAATCCGGACTGGGACTGGCTTTCTAGATTTGCTCCACCTCGCGGTATTGCGTCTTATTATACCAGCCATTGTAGCACGCCTGTAGCCCTAGACGTAAGGGGCATGATGATTTGACGTCATCCCCACCTTCCTCCGGTTTGTCACCGGCAGTCTCTTTAAGGTTCTCA
>CALVVC010000141.1 GCA_944363755.1 uncultured Bacilli bacterium | reverse complement strand
CCTACATTATTATCAATCATAATAGCAATAGGTCTTTTATTACTATTAGCATCATAAACAGTTAAGTCCTTTTTCTATACAATAATAGCAAAATCTATTTTTATCTTTTCTTTTTTATTAGATTAATTATCGTTCATAGACAACAAAAAATAGAAAAGTCCTATAAATATTAAAAACAATGCTATACTAATAACACTAACTATAATTATTTTCTTCTTATTACGATTAGGTTTAATCCTAACTTCACCTAAAGACTTTGGTTTTCTCACAACTACCACCCAACTAAATTTTAGCACAGTTTAAATAATAATTAAACTTTAAAGGAAAAGTTTCCAAAACTTGACAAAAAATATACTATTTACAAAATGTCAAAAATATGATACATTATAAGCATAATTAAAAAGCGGTGTTCCCCACCAATCAAAAAGCGGGAATGAAAAAAGCGGTGTTCCCTACCAAACAAAAAACGGGAATGAAAAAAGCGGTGTTCCCTACCAATAAAAAAAATGGGAATAAAAAAAGTGACTATCTATATCCATTCATAGATAGTCTTTTATTATCATCTTACAAGTTTCTTAACATAAGGACTGTCCACAGATTTATATCCTTTAAATGTTTCTGTACTAGCAATATCTTCTCTTCTATTTTGTAAGGCAATAACTTCATTTGCATTATTCAATTCAAACACATCTGCTTTATCAATGATTTTTACAACTTTACTTGACCTTACAACACTAGTACCAGGCAAAGCTTTTTCTTTCATTTTATCCGCCATTCCCATAATTTAAAACCCCCATATTAATTAACAACTACATCTCTACTACTAGGCATCACTTGAATAAAAGTATTACCATCACTCACCTTTATTTCATCACCATTACTATAAGAATAATAAGTCTTACCACTTCTTGAATCTTTCTCCCAAGTAATAGGCATCATATAACCATTAGTAATATAATAACCAACTCCTGTTCCTACTGTATCTAAATCTTGTCTACCATAATCATCAAGAGTACTATTATCTACTTTCATAATAATTATATTTTTATAATGATATTGTTCTCCACTATCTCTATCAGTATGAGGAATACCATTCATATAACGAAGATAATAACCATTATCACTATCATAAGTATAACTTCTAACTTCACTATTTGAATAAGGAATATCAATACTAGTTAAACTTCTACCTTCTAAACTACAATTCTCCCCATCACAGTTTAATGAATTATCAGTTTTCTCCAAATCTACCTTTTTACTAACATAATTTAAATTTTCATAATCACTAGATGTAGTATCGTAACCTAACTCTTCTGCTTTTAAATATAAATTATCAATACTAGTAAAAACATTATGAGGAGCAGCAATACTACTATCACGATAAAAGGCATCATCATAAAGTCCATTAATATTATCAACAGAAAGAGCCTTTATATCATTCTCTGCATAAGTACTCCATCCATAATGAGCATATATTGCATCATTTTCAAGTGCATAATCTAAAAAATAATGTCTACTACTTCTAACTGGCCCAATAACACTAGTATCAACATCTTTATATATAGCCATCATTCTAGTTAAGCCCCCTTCGACAATAATCTCATAAGTTAAATAAGCATCTTGCAATCCTACTTGTTCATCATTATCTACATTATTATCAATCATAACGGCAATAGGACGTTTATTACTATTAACATCATAAACGCTTAACTCTTTTTCTTTTTCTACTAATGGTATATCATTACCAAGATAAATGAAATAATAATAAGCACTACATAATAAAGCTAGCAAAATAATTAAAAATATAACAAATTTAATTCTTCTTTTCTTTTTCTTTTTCAAAAGACTCACCTCTAACTTAATTCTATCACAATTTTCCATTACTTAATAGAACAATTTAATCTCCTAAAACATAAATTATATATAGGTGATAATATGTCTCAACTAATTCAATATACAAGCAAAGAATTAGACTTACTAGCAAGACTAATGCGTGCTGAAGCAGTTGGTGAAGGAGATTATGGTATGCTTATGGTAGGAAATGTTGGTGTCAATAGAGTTCTTGCAAACTGTTATACTTTTAGAAATATAAATACTATTACCCAAATGGTCTACCAATCCCCTGGAGGATTTGCCGGAATCAACAGTCCTCAATTTACAGCAGGGTCTACTATCAAAGAAAGAGAATTAGCCGAAAGAACACTAAAAGGAGAATACTACTACCCTGCAACAAATGCATTATGGTTTTATGCTCCAGGTAAAAATAGTAATTGTATTAGTACATGGTATGATCAATCTCTTGCAGGGAGATTTAAAAATCATTGTTTTTATGCCCCAGATTCAAACATTTGCCCACCACTTCATTAAAACGTATTGTCAAATAATTATAAACTATGCTATAATAATCTTGTTCCAAAGGAATCCATAGGGGCGTGGTATAATGGTAGCATAGGAGTCTCCAAAACTTTTGATGGGAGTTCGATTCTCTCCGCCCCTGCCATT
>CALVVC010000140.1 GCA_944363755.1 uncultured Bacilli bacterium | reverse complement strand
AAAGAATTTAAAAAAGTATTGGGATTTGGAACTGCTGAATATAAAAATATTGGTATATCATCATTAATTACTAGAAGTACTAATGATATACAACAAGTACAAATGATGATTATTATGACTTTAAGATTATTTATTTATGCACCTATAATTGCATTTGGAGCGGTTAGAAAAGTATTTGAAACAGCTCCATCAATGACTTATATTATTTGGTTAGGTATAGTTTGTGTTTTAACACTAATCTTTACATTATTCGCTTTATCTATGCCTAAGTTTAAGAAAGTACAAAAATTAATAGATAAACTAAATCAAGTAACAAGAGAAATTATTACAGGTATTCCAGTTATTAGAGCTTTTTCTAATCAAAAGTATGAAGAAGAAAGATTTAGTAAGGCAAATACTAATTTAAAGAAAACAAACCTTTTTGTTAATAGAGTAATGAACTTTATGATGCCTGGTATGATGTTTATTATGAATGGAATAGTTGTCCTAATTATTTGGATTGGTGCTCATAAAATAGATGAAGGCTTATTACAAGTTGGAGATATGTTAGCATTTATTCAATACTCTATGCAAATAATTATGGCATTTTTGATGATTTCAATGTTTTCTATTATGTTACCACGTGCTAATGTTTCTGCTAATCGTATTATGGAAGTATTAGAAACTGATTTTTCTATTAAAGATCCTAAAAAGCCTAAAACATTTAGTAAGAGAATTAAAGGTCTTGTTGAGTTTAAAAATGTTTCTTTTAGATATCCTGATAGTGATGAAGATGTTATTACTGATGTAACATTTAAAGCTAGTCCTGGAACAACAACTGCTTTTATTGGTTCTACTGGTAGTGGTAAAAGTACTTTAATTAACTTAATACCAAGACTTTATGATGTTACTAAAGGAGAAATATTAGTTGATGGTATTAATGTTAAAGATGTTAAACAAAGTGATTTACATGATAAAATTGGTTATGTTCCTCAAAAAGGAGTATTATTTTCAGGTACTATAGAGTCTAATATTAAATATAGTGATGATAATATGTCTGATGAGAAAATGATAGAAGCTGCTCGTATCGCTCAAGCTGAAGAGTTTATCTTATCTAAAAAAGAAGGATATAAGAGTCCTATTAGTGAGGGTGGTACTAATGTATCCGGTGGCCAAAAACAACGTCTTTCTATCGCTCGTGCTATTGCAAAAGATCCAGAGATTTATATTTTTGATGATAGTTTCTCTGCCCTTGACTTTAAGACTGATTTTGAACTTAGAAAAGCCTTATATGAATATGCTAAGAATTCAACTATCTTTATAGTTGCACAACGTATTAATACAATACTTAAAGCAGATCAAATAGTCGTACTTGATGAAGGCAAAGTAGTAGGTATTGGTAAACATAAAGACTTACTTAAAAACTGTTCAGTTTATCGGGAGATAGCAGAGTCTCAACTTACAAAGGAGGAGTTAGAAAATGCATAGAGGAGGAATGAATAGTACAGCGAAAGCTAAAGATTTTAAAGGTACTGTTTTAAAATTACTTAAGTATTTAAAAGCTTATAAAATAAGTTTAATCTTTGTTACTATCTTTGCTATTTGTAGTGCAGTTTTTATGATTATAGGTCCTAAAATATCAGGTCAAGCGACAACAGAGATATTTAATGGACTTATTGGTAAAGTAACAGGAACTACTAGTGGTATTGATTTTTCTAAAGTAGGAACTATTCTTTTAACATTGTTATCTTTATATATAATAAGTGCAATTTTCTCTTATTTACAAGGCTTTATTATGAGTGGAGTAAACCAAAAAGTTACTTTTAATTTAAGGGAACAAATATCACATAAAATGCATAAATTACCTCTTTCTTATTTTGAAAGTAAAACAACAGGAGAGATTTTATCTAGAGTTACAAATGATGTTGATACCCTATCAATGAGTTTAGATCAATCTATATCACAAATATTAACTTCTGTTACTACATTAATAGGTGTTATCGTTATGATGTTAACAATAAGTCCTTTAATGACTTTAGTAACTTTAATAATAGTTCCAATTGCCTTATTCATGATGAGTTTTATTATGAAACACTCTCAAAAATATTTTATGAATCAACAAAAGTATTTAGGAAATATCAATGGTACAATTGAAGAAGCATATTCTGGTCATACTGTTATTAAATTATTTAATGGTGAAGATAAGACTATTCAAGAATTTGATAAGACTAATGAGAAATTATATGAATCTAGTTGGAAAGCACAATTTTTCTCAGGAATGATGCATCCAATTATGAATTTTATCGGTAATATTGGTTATGTTTTAATCTCTATTTTAGGAGGATACTTAGTAATTAAAAATAAAATAGAGGTAGGGGATATTTTATCATTTACTCAATATATTAGAAACTTTATGAATCCCCTTGCTCAAATTGCCCAAATAGGTAATATGATTCAATCAATGGTGGCATCTGCAGAACGTGTCTTTGAGTTTTTAGAAGAGGAAGAAGAAGTTTCTGATGTTAAGAAAGTAACTTATGACTTAGACAAAATGGGTAATACAGTTACTTTTGATAATGTTAA
>CALVVC010000139.1 GCA_944363755.1 uncultured Bacilli bacterium | reverse complement strand
AACATATCGCATAGTCTTTAAATAATTTAAACCTAATGTCTTAGAAGCTTCTCTTTGCCCTTTATCAATACCATCATAACCAGCTCTAAATATTTCTGCAACATAAGCACCAGAATTAATTCCAAACGTTAAAATTCCAACAATGATTGGTGACAAAGTAGAAGTTTTAAAAATAACATAATATAAAATCATTAATTGTAACAAAGTAGGTGTTCCACGAATCACATAAACGTAAATATCACATATCTTACTTAATAGAAACCATTTCCCTGTCTGTTTATGAAAATCTCTAACAATAGAAATGAAAACTCCTAATATTAAACCAAGCAAAATAGAAAAGAAGGCAATAATCAAAGTAAATTTAATACCTTCTAAAAAATATAAATATCTATCTTCAAAAATAAATGTCTGGTAAAAAGAATCCCATATCTCACCCATACTACCAACCTCACTATTCAGAATACTTAAGTACCAAATTTTCTATAGTTCCATCATCTATTAAACGCTTCAAAACTTTATTAATTTGTTTTCTTAACTTATCATTTCCTTTTTTAACAATCATACCATATCGATCTTGAAACAATACTCCATCCATAATCTTTAATTCACTATTTGCTTTTACAATTTCTTTGGCAGGAAGTTCATCCATAATTAAGCAATCAACTTTATCTGCTTTTACATCTTCTACAGCAGATAAATACTTTTTATGTTGAACTAACGTAGCATCAGGATAATTATCACTAACATATAAATCAGCAACTGTACCTAGTTGAACTGCTATCTTCTTATTACTAATTTCATCAAAACTTGTAATAGGACTATCTTTTTTTACAACCACCACTTGATTAGAAACAGTATACTCATCAGTAAAATCAACTTGCTTCTTACGTTCATCAGTAATACTAATACCAGCAGCTGCAAAATCTGCTTTACCACTCTTTACTTCATTTATTAAAAAATCAAAAGACACATCTTTAACTACTAATTCTTTACCTAATTCCTTCGCAATCTCTTTCGCAATATCAATATCTACTCCTACAATTTCTCCATTTTGATAAAATTCATAAGGTGCAAAACCCGCTTCGGTAACTAAAACAAGTTTACTATCATCTTTAAAAGAACACCCGCTAATTAAAAATAAACATATAAAACAACAGAATAAAACTCTTTTCATACTCTCTACACTACCCTATCTTACTAAGAGTGTAGCATGAAATTAAAATAAAGTAAACCAAAATTATGGCAATCGCATAAAAAATAACATGTAAAAAATGGTACAATATATTTTTTAAGTAAATAAAATCATGTATCCTTATATATAAGGATGTGTGATATATATGAAAACGTTATTAAATCATTTTGAAGTTTTAGAAGATCCTAGGGATATCAGAGGCAAAAAGCATGAATTAAAAAATATTTTGCTATTAACTATTTATGGTACACTATGTGGTTATACAGATTTTGTTAATATGGTAGATTTTTTAATGTTGCATGAAGATTATTTTTCTGATTTATTAGATCTTAAGTACGGTATTCCTTCTCATGATACATTTTCTAGAGTATTTTCTATAATCAACCCTAATGAATTTATGAATCTTTTTATTAATTGGATTAAAGAGATAACAAATCAAAAAGGACTTCATGTTGCAATTGACGGAAAAGCCATAAAAAGCGCTAGAGATAAAGTAAATAATGGTAATATTCCTTATATTCTTTCTGGCTTTCTTTGTGATGTTGGTATTTCTATTGGTCAAATAAAAGTTGACGATAAATCTAACGAAATAACTGCTATTCCAAATCTTTTGGATTTGATTGACATAAAAGGGAAAATTATTACTATAGATGCTATTGGAACACAAGAAGAAATTGCTAATAAAATTGTATATGAAAAAAAAGCTGCCTATATCTTAAAAGTCAAAGATAATCAGAAAGATTTAAAAGATGACATTAAAACATACTTTGATTTGGAATTAAAAAGAGATTCTACTGAAATAGATATTTTAGAAACAAGTTTTGAAAAAAATCATGGGCGAATTGAAAAAAGAACTTATTATATATCTTATAATACAGAATGTATTCATAATAAAGAAAAATGGAAATCTGTTAAAGCTATTGGAAGAATGGACGTTTATCGAGAAGAAAATGGCAAAATTACTACAACCAAAAACTACTATATTCTTAGCCAACAATTTTCTACTGAAACGTTTAAGAATATTACAAGGGCACACTGGAATATAGAATGTTCACTTCATTGGAGATTAGATGTTATCTTAGACGAAGATCATTCAACAAACAAAAAAGACAATTCAATTGATAATCTAGCAATTATCAGAAAAATTGTCTTTAACTTAGCAAGACTAGATTCATCTATGGGAAATCTTACCTTAAAGAAAAAGCTCACTCGATATTCATTTGACTTTAAAAACATCGAAAATCTTCTCTTTAATGTTATCCCTGCTATCTAGTTCTTTACGTCAACTTTTTATGCGATTGCCTTAAACCAAAATTATTTTTTATTATTTTTTATCTTCTTATAAAAGTAAAATATCACGATAAAGGTAAGTAAAATCTTAATAGGAAGCTT
>CALVVC010000138.1 GCA_944363755.1 uncultured Bacilli bacterium | reverse complement strand
TCATAAATATTTATATTTTACCAATTATTTCCATTTTATAGTTAAAGAAAAACTAGTCTTGGAAATGTCCAAATCTAGCTTTCTCTTCATAACATATATTTAATAAATTCAAATCTTTAATGATGTTTTTAGGACTACATTCTCTATATAATTTATTATCTACTTCTATATCACCTTTATCACTAGTTATATAAATAGATAAAGGCTCTACTTTTCCTATAGCATAACTAATAACAACTTCACACCAAGATAAATTATATTTTTTTAGATAAGTTTTAGCAATTTCTCTTGCTTTATAGGCAGCACTTCTATCTACTTTAGTAGGATCTTTCCCAGAAAAAGCACCACCACCTACTCTTGCAAAAGATTGATATGAATCAACAACTATTTTTCTTCCAGTAAGACCAGCATCTCCTAAAAAGCCACCTATTTCAAATTTACCTGTTGGATTAATTAAAAATTCTTCTATTTCTATCTCATAATCTTTACATATATTTATACATACCTCTTTTATTAAATTATCTGTATAATCTCTATGTTCTTCATCATTTTGATAAGAGATAGTAAAGTATTTAATTTTCTTTAACTTCATATTATCATCATAATAACCTGTTATCTCTGCTTTACCATCACTTTTAAAATAAGAACACTTTAGTCTTTCCTCATCATACCATTTGCTAAATCTTTGTAATATTACCATAGCAGTAGGAAGAAATTCTTTAGTATCATTACAAGCATAACCAAACATCATACCTTGATCTCCTGCTCCACCTACTAAATCATTAGTACCCATGGCAATATCAGGACTTTGACATCCTAAATTATTAATTATTTCATAATTAGAGTCATATCCTACATCAGTTAGAACTCTTTTAACAATGTTTTCTACATCAACACTAGCTTTACTAGTAACTTCTCCTGTAATAAAGATTTTACCTTTACCTCCTACTACTTCTATACCACATCTAGACTGTTTATCTTCTTTTAAATAAGCATCAAGTAAAGCATCACTAATTTGATCACACACTTTATCAGGATGACCTCTAAACACTATTTCATTTGTATATAATTTCACAAATTTCACCTCTATTTATTATAAGCTTAAATATAAATTAAGTAACTATTTAGTTTTTACATCTATTATTATGTTTTTTAAATAAATATTATTATAATAATTATTTTTTTCTAATACCTCAAACCATTTATCTATTATATCAGTATTATAACTCCTATAAATAATTTTTAAATAAAACTCTAAGTCTAATAACAAATCATTAAACCTTAATAATTTATTTATATAATTAGTCTTAAATAAAGCTTCTATTGTAGCTTTTATAATATTAAAACTAGTTTGATAATCTTCTATACAAATATAATTAATAAGTTCTGTAAGATATTTATCTAATAATTCTTTTACATCAAAATTTATAATACAAGTATTATAAAGATTATTATAATAATATAAATAAGAGTTCTTCCTTAAATACTTAAAAAAATCGCTTTTTAACATATCTATGTTTAAATTTACATTTTCTAGAAAAGTATTATCTATAAGATATTTTTTTAATTCTTTACTAGGAATCTTTCTTAATAAATATTGCATACTTATATTATTATTAATATCAGGAATATTTTTCTTTAAATATACATTTCTATATTTTTTCTCATCTATACCTAATAATGTAGCATATATATGTTTACAAGGAAATTCACAAGGACAACTACATTCATAATTTACAAAAAAGTTATCATAGATTTTAACATAATAGTTTTTATTATAACTTCCTTTTACTTTAGCATAGTAAATAGATTTGTTTTTTACTATGCTTTTAACTTTTCTTTCTTTATAATAATAAGTTCCTCTTTCTTTAATAACATCATTAAAATCTTCTACACATTTATCTATTAATTTAATATTAGTTTTCACTATTTATCACATCCTTAATAAATTCTTCTATAGATAGCAAGTTATTTTCTTGATAACCACACTTTTTATTTTCAAGTAGTAATCTCTTAACTTCTTGTAACTCTTTTGACTTAACAAGTTCTAATTTATGAAGTCTATTATTACTAATATTAACACTAGGTTTAGTATTTAGATAACTTTTTCTATCATAAAGAAATAATTTGATATTACTATATTTATTATTTAGTTTATCTGCTATTAATAATCCTTCAGGATCATAATCTCCATTGTAATAAAGAATTGTATCACTATTAATATTTTCTAATAGTTTATAAAAAGCAAGATTAGGAGTACCTGATGTTATGATAATAGAAATATCTAAATCTTTATCTTTTAAATAGTTTAAGATAGATGGATTTTCAAAGATAAATATTTAGTTTCTGTAATAGTTTTCCATAATACTTAAAAACTATCCATATACATCTCATTTTATGGTTATTATTTTATCATATGCTCTAATGTTTGTATAGTTAGATTTTATGGTTTTTTAGTTGTTACCAAAAAAGTAATCTAGTTATTATTATAATAAAAATTACTCTAGAAAGTAATTTTTTTGTTATTTTTTTTATTTTTTTATTTTCTTTATTTAATCTATCTTCTTTTACATACAAAATTAGACTCTTGT
>CALVVC010000137.1 GCA_944363755.1 uncultured Bacilli bacterium | reverse complement strand
GCATGTTCTGCTATAAAAACCGGATGTCCTCTCGTAGGTGTTTGTTTACCATCATTAGGAATAACACTTGGCTTTAGTCCTTTATTTATAAAGTCATAAGTATGCTCTTTAATCTTATCTAAACCTTTTTTATCAATATATTCTATATCTTTTTCTTTAAGATGAAAACTACTTCTAAACTTTGATTTAGATAATCTATATAATAAATAATTTATATCTTGCATTAAAACACCTTCTTTACAAAAACAAATTCTATAATTATACTAACACAAGAGGTGGTATTTTTGAAAGTAGTTCATCCATTAAAACCAATTTATAATAGTGAGTCTAAAGTTTTAATATTAGGTAGTTTTCCTTCCATTAAATCAAGAGAAAATAATTTTTATTATGGAAATCCTAAAAATAGATTTTGGTCTACTTTAGAAAAGGTATTTAAGGAAGATATTGGAAGTTCTAATCAAGATAGGGAAAAGTTTCTCTTAACTCATAAAATCGCTCTTTTTGATGTCGTATATAGTTGTAATATAACAGCATCAAGTGATAGTAGTATTAAAGATGTTATACCTAATGATATTAAGAAAATTGTTGATAAAAGTAAGATTGAAGCGATATTTACAACTGGTACTAAGGCATATAGTTTATATAATAAATATCTTCTTAAAGATGTGGGAATAGAAGCGATTAAACTTCCATCTCCATCCCCTGCTAATTGTAAAAGAGGTATAGAAGAAGTTTTAGTTAATAGTTATAGCAAAATAAAAGAATACTTGGACTAATTTATCCAAGTATTTTTATTTAACAAGTTCTTCACTATTTACAGGAAAATCTAAATTATTAAGTAAATTTTTAACTTCATCACTTACTTTTTCGTTTTTCAACTCTACAATAACTTCACCTTTATTATGGTCTGCTAAAACACTCTTAACTCCTTTTATCATCTTTAAAGAGTTCATTATTCTGTTCTCGCAACCAGTACACTTTATATTAGAAACATTATATTTTATTTTCATTGTTAATCTTCTCCCTTCTTTATAATTACAAACAAAATTTCTACAAAAAAATGTATCTTGTTCGATTGTTTTATTTTAATATATATGTTACATTATTAATGGAATATCTAGTTGTTTAGGTACTATCCCTTTCTAACTTATACTTTTATACTGTTGAAAGGGGAGATGGATATGAGAAAAATAGAAAAATTTCTTTGTTTAATCATTATCCTTCTTATTATTCTGATTTATTTCATTATAATAAAACTAGTACCTACTCCTTAGAGTGGTACTATTAACTTAAAATAATTTATGGGATAGTACCTAACACTCCAAAGCTAGATATTCCCTTTTTTATTTATATGTAAATTTTATTTACATATTCATCATATCATAAATATATCTTATTTTCAAGAGCATTGAAACTATAGATTTATTAAATTATTTTTTAATAGTTTAATTTTTTCTTTATCTTTTAATATATAAATTAAACTATCAACTAACTTAACACCATTTATTTCTGTTTCATTATGATAACTAAATAAATTTAAAAATTCTTGTGGATAATTTTTTTGAGAAATTAAAGTTTTAAAATCTACTCTATTTACGATGTAACTTTCTAAATAGTAAAGAGTATATACATTTTTAGATTTAGAATATTTTAATTCATAATGAAAATCCAGTTTATTACTTATAGTAGTATTATTTAATTTAAAGGTATTATTAAATTCTTCTATTAATGATTGCTTTCGTTTATCCTCATTATATCCTTGTTTTTCTACATATTCTCTATTATAAATCTCTTTATAAATATCAATTAATTCTTTAAAAGTAATATCTTTATTTTTTATATCATAACTATTGATAGTAAATTTATTATTCTGCCCAAAGAAGGGATATAACAAATTCCATGTAGTTGGATTAATATTGTATAGCAACAATCCTTTTTCTGTATTTATATATAAATCTGTAGCACTATCAAATCTAGTTGGAAACATTTCTTTAGGAACTTTTTTATTTAACATTTCTTTTGTAATAATCATTTTACCTACACCTACTTTTTATATTTCACTGATTAATTTTATTAAGCCTATATTATTTTCTTTATAATTATAAACAAAATTTCTATCAAAAAAATGTATCTTGTTCGATTGTTTTATAGATGCATTTATGCTATTATTTAATTAGGAATACTTAGTATGGGTGTTTATCTCCTTATTTTCCATTTTTGATGGTTAGAAAGGAGCCTTGCCTATGAGCAAGAAAGATTTATTAATAACGATATTATTACTAATAATAGTACTTTTAATATTATATAAATAAACACCCTTTACATCACTGTATAAGGGTGAACTCATTTTATTGAGATAAATACCCATGATGCAAAACTAGGTATTCCTCTTTTTTATTTATATGTAAATTTTATTTACATATTCATCATATCATAAATATATCTTATTTTCAACTGGCTTTTATACCTTAATTTTATCTTTTCATTAGATAAAATTCTTTGCCTTTTTCACTATCAGTATCATGAACCATATGATAAGAAAATCCATCGCTTAACATTTGAAGAATATCTTCTTTAATACTTAATGTTTTATCATTTTTATCATCTTTATCAG
>CALVVC010000136.1 GCA_944363755.1 uncultured Bacilli bacterium | reverse complement strand
TTTAAAACGTGATGTTCTAGAATAAGTATTAGGACGAAAAACAACTGTTAACTTCTTATCAGGATATTTTTGTCTAATCGCATCAAGTGTAACTTTAACCTCTGTTGGATGATGAGCATAATCATCTACTATGATAGTATTTCCTACTATAGTTTCTGCAAAGCGTCTATTAGCATTTTTAAAACTAGGTAATAATTCTTTTATCTTTTCTTTACTAACTCCTTCATCTAAAGCCATAATTATACTTGCTACTGTATTCATAACCATATGATGTCCATATAAAGGAACAGTAAAAGTATCTATTAACTCATCTTTTTTATATAAAGTAAAAGTAGAGCCACTAGTTTCTAATTTAATATCTTTAATAATATAGTCATTAGAGCTATCTTCACCATATAATATTACTTTATTATTAAAATTAATCTTTCTAATATTTAAATCATCACCATTAGCAATTACAATCTTTGCTTTATTAAGAAATTCTTCAAAAGTCTTAATAGTATCTTCTATATCTCTATATATTTCAGTATGCTCAAGTTCAATACAAGTAACAATTGCTTTCCTAGGGTAATAGGCAAGAAAATGACGGTTAAACTCATCTGATTCTATTACTAATAATCTATTTTTCATATCAATATGACCTGTTCCATCACCTATAAAATAGTTACAACCAATAGTATTTTCAAATAAGTGTTTTAAAAGCGATGTAGTTGTAGTCTTACCATGAGTTCCACTAACAGAAATAGTATCAAACTCTTTAGTAATACTACCTACTACTTCATTATAAGGCTTAAAAGTAAGACCTAACTCTTTTATTCTTTTGATTTCAGGATGATTATCACTAAAAGCACGAGATGCGGTTACAATTGTATCTTTATCTATAGAGTGATTACCATCATAAAATATTTTTATACCTCTTTTTTCTAAACCTTTCTCTGTAAACTTATAATCTTTAGCATCATCATATCCACTTACTTCATTTCCCATATCATATAACATCTGAGCAAGTGTACTCATACCAGTTCCTTTTATTCCAATACAATAATATTTCATAAGACTCCTTCTTTCTTTATACATTATACCTTATGTTATATAGATTTTCAAATATACTTGAAATCACTATATATTTATGATACTATGAATATGTAAAGAGATTTTACATATTATAAAAAAGAGGAATACCTAGTTTGCCTTTTGGGTGTTACCTCATTTAATGGTAAAACACCCTAATTACAAAGATGTAATAGGGTGCTTTTTCTAGTTATATATGATTAGGAGTATAATAACGATTAATAAACCGACTATTAAAAAATCCTTTTTACTCATAAGCAAGTCCCCTTTCTCCCCCTGAATAATAGAGTTTTGAAAGAGGTAAAACACCCCTACTAGGTATTCCTAGTAGATATAATAGCATATCTAATATTATAAATCAATCGAACATGATACAGAAAATTTTTTCTATTTTTATTGAATTTTACTATTAAATAATCATTTTCAAACTCTTGAATTTACTATATATTTATGATACTATGAATATGTAAAAGAAATTTACATAAAATAAAAAAAGAGGAATACCTAGTTCTGTGTAGGGTGTTACCTCTAAAAAGGTTTAGAAGTAAAACCCCTATTCACAAAGATGTAATAGGGTGTTTTACTATCTATAAATAATTAGGAGTATAATTATAATTAATAATATTACTATCATGAAGTCCTTCTTACTCATAAATATCTCCCCTTTCTCCCCCTGAATAATAGAGTTTTGAAAGAGGCAAAACACCCCTACTAGGTATTCCTAGTAGATATAATAGCATATCTAACACAACAAATCAATCGAACATGATACAGAAATTTTGTTCTATAGAAAAGAGGTAAATATGTTAGAAATATATAAAAAATGTAATTTATGTCCTAGAAATTGTTTAATAGATAGGACTAAATCTTTAGGATATTGTAAAGCGACTGATAAAGTTAAAGTGGCAAGAAGTGCTCTACACTATTTTGAAGAACCTTCTATATCAGGTACTAATGGTAGTGGTACTATCTTCTTTAGTAATTGTAATTTAGGTTGTTGTTATTGCCAAAATAAAGAAATATCTACTGATGGTTTTGGTAAAGAAGTATCTATAGAACGTCTTTCTAAAATGATGTTAGAATTAGAAGAAAAGAATGCTAATAATATTAATTTAGTTACCCCTACTCACTATGTTCCTAGTATTATAGAAGCGATTAAACTAGCAAGAAGTAAGGGATTATCTATTCCTATTGTTTACAATACTAGTGGATATGAAAATATAGAGACTTTAAAATTATTAGATAGTTATATTGATATTTACTTAACTGACTTTAAATATTTTGATAATAAACTAGGTAAAGATTTATCAAAATGTTCTAATTATTTTGAAGTTACTAGTAAAGCCCTTAATGAAATGTATAGACAAACAGGTAAAAATAAATTTAATGAAGATGGTATAATGACTAAAGGTATTATTGTTAGATGTTTAGTACTTCCTACTAAGAGCGATGATACTAAGAAAATAATAGATTATTTATATAAAAAATACCAAGATAATATTTATCTTAGTATTATGAATCAATATACTCCAGTTAATTATATTAAAGAATATCCTTTCTTAAATAAAACTGTTAG
>CALVVC010000135.1 GCA_944363755.1 uncultured Bacilli bacterium | reverse complement strand
TCTACTTGAATACAACCTACTTTATCTAATTCTTCAATGATAATATTTTCAACAATTCGCTCTAATTTAGTCCAAAGGTTTCCATAACCATAAATACCACTTTCATATTGATATAATTCTCCTAATTTCATTAAGATATCTTGTCCTGAATAGTTCTTATCAATATCATTTAAGTTAATTTTTTTAATATTTAATCTACTAAGTCTCATAATAATTCCTCTTTTCTTTAATGATATTATATGGGTATTTTTCTTATACGTCAAATTAAACTTTAAAAGATGCTAGATTAAACTAACATCTTTATCTTTTTCCACAGATGGTGTGGATATTTTAATTATTAGATTCTCTTATATATTTTAACTCTCCCATACGTGATGTTGGAATAAAGCCAGCTTCACTTGCAATTACATCAGGAATTCTATTAACAATAGCAGAACAAGTTAATCTTACGGTATCTGGTTTTTCAATTACTAGAGTTGTATCCGGTTCACCATAGATTGTCCAAACATTCTTATCAAACTCATCTTTATTGTATACTTTACCAATACATTCTGTTTCTAAAGTAATTCCTTCTTTTGTTTCTGTGGTAACAACGGCACTCATACCTGTGGCCATACCTGATTTAACAGTCATTTTCAAAGTACTAGATTCAATATCATAATCATTAAACTGAGGAACACATTTTTGTCTTTGACTTACTACGGTTAATCCTAATTTATCGCAAAGCCAACCGTTAACGTTCCACATATATGATGGAGAATAGACTCCGCTTTCTATTACTTTTCTTCTTTCTTCATCAGAAATTTCATCGGCACTTGCTATTTGTTCCTCAAACTCTTTCTTAGTAAGACCTGCACCATGAGCTTTAGCAAGGGCAATACCATAGTCTTCTACATTATAAGAAGAGCTTCCTTTTATCTTAGTGATATTATGACTTGATCCAATTAAAGTAGTTATTAAATTTCCCCAGAAAGCATCTTGATAACCACTTCCTGTAATTGTACAGTTATTCTCTTTAGCAAGTTTATCAATTTTTTCTGTTAAAGTAGGATTAGAATTCATTGGATAGAATGCTTCTTCACAAGTAGTAATAGCATTAACTCCACATTTTGCACATACCATTAGAGCATCTTCTACATCTGATAGTAGGCTCATAGTAGTTACAATAACACAGTCGGGTTTTAATTCAGTTAATAACTTTTCTGCATTATTAGCTTCTTCTACAACAACACCAGTATTAGCAGTTCCCATGATTTCACCGATATCTTTTCCTATAACACTTGGATTAATATCAACTGCTCCTACTATAGTACCTCCATTATCTATGACATATTTCATAGTATAAACACTCATTTTTCCACAACCATATTGGAATATTCTTAATCCTTTCATTTTTACCATCCTTTCTATATTCATTATAGCATTTTAATTTTTATAAAATGTGTAATTAACAAAAAAAGTTATACTTTTTAGCATAACTTTACAGTTTTTAGTTAGTATATAACACTATTCATGTTTTTCTTTATCATCTATTTTATTACTTATAGCTTTTTTATTATCCAACATGTCGGAATTTCCGACATGTTGAGTTCTTATCAAGCTTTTTCACAATAGACTTTTTATATGATTTTTTTCTCTATTGGCATTGGCACCGTTTTGCCGACGTTGGCAAAACGGTCACTTACATTAATGTTACTAACATTACATGATATTTTTGATTTATTAATAATCTTTTTAAAATTTCTCCATCTAGAATATCCTAAAGCTGTTATTAGTTATCTTACTCTCCAATATTTAGTTAATATCTTATCAATATTTCTAATATCATTGAAATGATTATCTATACTTATTTAAACTAATTTTTAAAGTTTGACTAAGTATTTCTTTTATAACAATATTATTTAGATTTTTCTTACATATGCTATCAAATAAAATGGTATTTTGTGAACAATGTTAACATTCCTATTTTCTTCTTTTTGAACTGTCAAGAATTTCTTGACAGTTGAAATTCTCACTTCCCTCCCCTTCATTAAAAATATTTTTTATATGCGAACTAATATTATGTTTACTTGTATCATATAAATCAACCATTTGTTGTTTGTTTTATCTTCTAATTTTACATCTATCTTTGTCTTACCGTCCTCTAATTGATATATTATAATGTTATTTTTCTTAAGGGAATGAATACTATATTTATATATTTTCTATAATATTAAATCACGAATATTTTGTAAAATAGTGTACTCGTTCTAATAGTTATGTGTATGTATTAACATACACTTTTACAAATGTATAGTATCATTTTGATTTCAAAAAAACACTTATACCTTAATGTGATACAAGTGTTCTTTTTTAAATTTATAAATAGTATAATTATAGATATTTTTTCTTTTGTTTCCTTAATAAGATTTTACAAAATACTTATAGAATAAAGTTTTATTTATTTTTTCCACAACATTGTTTATATTTCTTACCACTTCCACATGGACATGGGTCATTTCTACCTACTTTTTTTACTTTCTTAGGTGTTTTCTTTGTATCTTTAACATCATTAGTCTGTTGGTTTTTAGCGACTTGCTTTCTTTCAATGTTTTGTCTTATTTCTGCTTTAAGTAAGAATACTGTTATATCTCTATCTATTTTTTGAAGCATATCATC
>CALVVC010000134.1 GCA_944363755.1 uncultured Bacilli bacterium | reverse complement strand
CCCAATTGAGTATAGAACTCAACTAGGGTTTGAATAACATTGCTTTTAAACTGTCTACTTTTTATTGACAAGTTCATTTATTGCTGCTTTTTTTATTACTTTAATAGAAATTTTTTGGACATATAATGACTTGATATTTACACCTCTTTCTTTTGTATTCATCTTTTATATACGAAACAAAGAGGTTTTATACATAAAAAAGCCAGATTTTTTACTTATCTGGCTTTTATTCTACTATCATTTCTATTCTACTACCACGTTCTTTATTAATTGTGAAGCTATATTTTTTACCATCAATAGTTGCTGTTACATCTTTTAGACTTCTACCTAACTTTTCTGTCATTTCTGCAATATCCGTGATATTAGATGATGTAGTAATATAAATTACATATCTTCCCTTTTCAATATCTGAAATATCAATGTTGTTATCATACCATGCCCTGGTTTTATCCAAATTATCATTTTTTGGTAAAACAACATTATAATTTCCTGTTGTAATACTTCCTAAGTCTTTTGTATATAATTTATAGTTTTCTACATTTTCAAATAGTATTTTCCTAGTTACTTTTTGATTCTTTGATAAATCTGCTCCATAGGAATAACTATTTCCTCTTAAATGCAATTTGTTATCTTCTGTAAAATTAAATTCAGTATATTTATCATATTGATTGTAAATATAAGAACTTGTTTTTTCTGCAAGCAATTCATCTCTTACTTTTAACTCTACAAAACTTATTTGACTACTGAAGTTATTACTTATAATTGCTGAATGTTTAGTTCCTTCTACTTTTGTTGCTTGTTCATTATATGTTTTATTATTGATGATTGATTTAGAATAATATTCGTCTGTATATGCTTCCATATACATTTTATAATTACCATTTTCTAACTCATTAACATTTATTTCAGCATCAAACCAAGAATATGTATAATCTTTTCCATCTGGACTGTATACAGCTTTAGGAATATCTTCTTTTTTAGTGATTCTTGTTGCTTCTATTTCTGTCTGTGTTCCTGTATCAATATTTTCCAATATTATTTTATAATTTATTTCGGTATCCAAATTATTATCAATACCGGTTATTGTTTGATATCCTTGCATTAATAACTGGTTTTTATTCTCTTTTAAATAATGGAAATAGAAAGTTCCTTCTTTTTCTTCTAATTTCTTTTCTTTTACAGTAACTGTGATTTCTTTTTCAACTACATTACCAAAAGTATCTTCTACTCTATAAATTACTTTGTAAGCTCCTGGTTCATTTGTTTTTACATCATTTTGTACTACTTCAATATCTTTGATTTCTCCGTCTTCTGGATCTTCTGCGGTTACTCCTTCTAACGGATTAAATTTTTCATTTAGATAAATTGTTTTATCTTCTGCGTTAATTACTGGTTTTTGATTTTCCACTACTGTTACTTTAATCGTTTTTGTTGTTTCATTCTTATAACTATCTACAGCTTTATAAGTAACTTCATATGTATCAATTACTTTTTCATTGACATCATTTTTAACCACTTCAATGTCTTTGATTTCTCCTTCTTCTTTATCTTCTGCGGTTACTCCTTCTAGTGGTTTAAATTTCGTTCCTTGAGTAATTGTTTTATCTTCTGCATTGATTACTGGGGCTTCATCTTTGATAACTGTTACCTTGATTGTTTTTTCAGTAGTTTGATTGTATGTATCTGTTGCTTGATAAGTAATTTCATAATCTCCTGGTGTATCTAATTTTACTGTACTATTTTTTACTTTTACTTCTACTTTACCATCTTCTTCATCTGTTGCACTTACACCATCTAACTCATCTAGTTCTCTATATTGAATTACTTCTTTATCTTCTGCGTTAATTACTGGCTTTTTATTTTCTGTTACTGTTACAGTAATTGTTTTCGTTGTTGTTGCATTATTCTTATCTGTTACTTTATAAGTTACTTGATAAGAACCAACCACATCTATTTTTACTGTTTCTTCTACAACTTCTATTTTGTCTGTTAGTGGTCCATCTTCATTATCTGTAGCAGTTACACCAGCTTTATAATCAAATTTTGTTCCTTGTACTATAGTTTTGTTGCTAGCAGTAATGATTGGTGCTGTGTTTTCCGCTTTGGCATTTCTCTTTTCTACATAAACATTTGGTGCACTAGCTAATGTCCAACCAAACTCATTTGTTGTTCCAGAGATATCTACTGGTACTCTATACCAAGTTTGTCCATCTACTACTTTTTCTTCTAATATTGGAGCATATGAATTATGATATTGTCCACTAATCTTTGTTGCTTCTATATCTTGTGTATTACTATTTACCCAGGTATATTGGTTACCTGATGCCGTTACAGAGAATTTACCATAATCACTGGTTACAAAAGTAATACTATTCGCTGGTACCCATTCTTTTTGATCATACCAATAATCTGATGTTACTAAGTAAGATACAGCTACTCCATTTTTATCATAAGCTGCACTATAAACCATTACATAACGGTTATTTACTAGTTTTTGATCTTTTTTTGTTGTTAATGCTGAATCATAATAAAAACTTGTTTCTTTTACACTTTTTGCTACTTTTGGTTTCAAAGTAGTATCTTCGACATATAAGTCATATTCATATTCACTATCTTGATACTTAGTTACAGAATTTGGAGAAATATAACCATTTTTACCTTTATTTATCTTTTTAATATATGT
>CALVVC010000133.1 GCA_944363755.1 uncultured Bacilli bacterium | reverse complement strand
TGAAAAAATTGTAAAATATACAGGCTTAAGTGAAGAAGAGATTAATAATTTAACAGTTGAATAACTAAATAGTAATGGGAGGCATTAAAGATTGTGGATGAATTAGAAAGACTAGGACTTAATGAGAAGTTTAGTATTGTTTATGATAATGAAGTAATGCAGAAAAAAATGATTAATACAGCACGTAATTGGGGATATGATGATGGTAAGGAAGAAGGAAAAAAATAATTGCTAAAAACGTCCTTAAAGATGGTATACCTATAGAAGTAGTGTCTAAAAATACGGGGGTTAAGTATTGAAAAATTAGAAGAATTAATGAAAGAAGCTTGATAGGTTCTTTCTTTTTAAATTTAAAAAGGCATTGACAAATCTTTTTGTTACTAATATAATGTTAATAACAGAGATGATTCTGTTATTAATTTTAAGTGTTCTTATTAATAAAATATTAATAAGATATAAAGGTAAGGTAGAAGTATAAATATTAATTATATAATTTATAAGAATTAAATGAATATTTTTAAGATATAAAAAAAGAGGTGAAAAAATTATATGAAAATAGGTATCTTTGGAGGTAGTTTTAATCCACCTCATAAAATGCATAAGAAAATAGCTTTAGATCTTATTAAAAATAATTATGTAGATAAAATTATATTTGTTCCAACAGGCTGTAAATATAAGTATAAAAATAATCTTTTAAGTAATGAGATAAGATTTAAAATGTTAATGTTGATGTGTAAAGATAATTGTAATTTATATGTTAGTGATTATGAATTTAAAGATGATGTTGTTTATACTTATGAGACACTAGATTATTTTAAAAATAAATATAAAGATGATGATATTTATTTTATATGTGGTACTGATAATTTAAGTTATATAGATAAGTGGAAGAATGGAAGATGTGTTTTAACTAATAATAAATTGTTAATTATTAAAAGAAAAACAGATAATATAAATGATTTATTAGTAAAATTTAAAGATTATAAAAATAATATTATTGTTACTAACATTTTAGAAAATGAAATATCTTCTACAGAAATTAGAAATAATATAAAGAAGGGAAATATTTATGATATTGAAAGTTATGTTGAAAAAGAAGTATTTAACTATATAGTAGATAATAAATTATATCTTAAATAGTTGGTTTAGTTAAAATTTGTTATAATAGTATTAGTGATTTGAGGTGATGTTTATGCTAGGTGCAATTATTGGTGATTTTGCAGGTTCTAGTTATGAAGTAGAAGAAGTTTTATATTGGCAAAAGTATCATTTACCTAGGCCATATGATGAAAGAATAAAAATAATGGATAAGACTGTACCTTTATTTTCTTTCAATTCTTCTTTTACTGATGATACTTCTTGGACTTGTGCAATTTACGATGCTATTATAAATGGAGACTTTGAGTATGAAAAATATTTAAGAAAATATGGTATGAGAGACTTAAATAAAGGACAAGATATATATGGTAGAAGTAGATTTGGTAAGGGATCAGTAGAATGGCTTAGAGGAAATTATCAAGGAGAAAGTTATGGTAATGGTGCAACGATGAGAATTAGTCCGATTGGCTTTTGTTTTGATTCATTCGAACAAATAAAAGAAGAAAGTTATAAAGCTACAGTACCATCTCATAATAATATTGAAGCCATAAACAGTGCTGAGGCAGTAGCAGTTGCTATTTATTTACTTAGAGATGGTATTGAAAGATGTGAATTAAAAAAATATATTGAAAGTAATTATTATAAACTAGATTTTGATTTAGAAGAATTAAGACATAATTATACTTTTACTAGTAGAGCTAAAGATTCAGTACCTCAAGCGTTCTTTATTTTCTTTTCATCTAATGATTTTGAAGATGCTATTAGAAAAGCTATTTCTATAGGAGGAGATACTGATACTATTGCAAGTATTACAGGAGCATTAGCAGAAGCTTATTATGGCATACCTTTAGAATTAAAAGAGAAAATTGCAACTTTACTTGATGAAGATACTTATAATTTATTAAAGGATAAGTATTTTATAGAAAAAGAATATAAATTGAAAGGGTGATTTGATGGACTTTAAAGAAATTATTCACATTTTACAATTAGGGCAAAAAACTATTGCAACAATGGAGTCTTGTACTGGTGGTGGAGTAGTTAATGCTATTACTAATTGTGAGGGTGCTAGTGAAGTTTTAAAATACAGTGCTGTAACTTATTCAAATGAATATAAAGTTAAAATGGGTGTTCCTAAAGAAGTAATAGATAAATATACTGTCTATAGTATGGAAACAGCAAAAGAGATGAGTAAAGCCATTTGTAGATTTGCAGATAGTAATTATGGTATAGGAATAACTGGTAAACTTAATAAAAGTGATTCTAATAATCCATGTGGTGATGATAATACGGTTTATATATGTATTTATGATAGGGATAATAATAAATTTTATAAAGAAAAGTTGACTGTTAATAAAGAAAGTAGAGAGTTAAATAAAAATCATATTATAGATAAGATTATAACAATGTTACAAGATATAATTAAGTAACAAAATTATAATGGGGGGAAGATATGTACGATTTTTTTAATTCAATTGATTTGGATGAAGAAAATATTCCTTGTAGTTGTGAATTTTTAGATTATCTACAAGAAAATATACCACTTTTAGAAATTTATCTAGCTACTTTAAACTATCCTTTTTCTAAAAA
>CALVVC010000132.1 GCA_944363755.1 uncultured Bacilli bacterium | reverse complement strand
TCCTTTTACTTGTCCTCATGGTAGACCAACTATTATTACATATAGTAATTATGACTTGGAAAGACTTTTTAAAAGAGCGATGAATTAACTATAACTCCAAAAAAATACTAAAATAATTGATTTTTTTGGAGTTATGTTATATAATCTTGTTAAAGAAGGTGATAATATGGAAAGAAATGCTATGCAAAGTCTTATTAATTGGAAAAATAAAAAGAATAGAAAACCTTTACTTCTATATGGAGCAAGACAAGTAGGTAAGACATATTTAGTAAAAGAGTTTGGTAATGGATATTTTAAAGATATTATCTATGTTAATTTTGAAACTAATAATATTGTTAGTAATATTATTGATGAAAATATTGAGCCAGATTATATTATTAAAAATTTAGAGATTGTCTTTAATAAAAAAATAGATAAAGATAATACTTTGATATTCTTTGATGAGATACAAAAGAATACAAGAGCCTTAACTTCCTTAAAATATTTCTGTGAGGAAGCAAGTGAATATTATGTAATAGGAGCAGGTTCCTTGCTTGGTGTTCATATAAATAAGAAAGACTTTTCTTTTCCAGTAGGTAAAGTAGATTTTCTAACAATATATCCTATGTCTTTTGATGAGTTTTTAATTAATACAGGTAACTCTTTATTACTTGATTCTATAAAAAAGCATTTTAATAATAATAAAGAAATGCCAGAAGTACAACATAAGAAAGCCCTTGATTTATATTATGATTACTTAGTAGTTGGTGGTATGCCAGAAGTAGTTAAAGAGTATATTAATAGTAATTCTTTTATTAATGCTATTGATTATCAAAAAAGTATAATAGAGTCTTATAAAAATGATATTACAAAATATTGTGAAGATGGAAATGAAGCGAATAAGATTTTAGCAACGTTTGACTCTATTCCAGTACAGCTTGCTAAAGATAATAAAAAATTTCAATATAAACTTATTAAAAATGGTGGCTCTAGTTCTATTTTTGGAGATGCAATTAATTGGTTGATTAATGCAGGTATTGTAAATAAATGTGTTAAGACAAAAATAGGTGTTCCTCTTAAAATGTATGAAGAGTTAGATTCTTTTAAATTATATATGAATGATGTAGGACTTTTAACAAACTTAAGTGAATATCCTATTTATTTAATAAAAAATAGAGAAGCAGTTAATGAAGTTATGATAGGAATGTTAACTGAAAATTATGTTGCTACTTCTTTAATAATTAATAATCTTAATTTAAATTATTGGAAAGGCGATTATGAAAGTGAAGTTGATTTTATCTTACAAGGAGAAAAAGGAAGTATTATTCCTTTAGAAGTAAAATCTAGTAATCACGTTAAATCTAGAAGCTTAAATAATTATATTAAATTATATAATCCTAAGTATGCTATTAGAATATCTTCAAAAAATTTTGGTTTTAAAAATAATATAAAGTCTGTTCCTTTATATGCAGTATTTTGTCTTAATAAAGATAATATAGAAAGATAGTGATATTATGATAATTGCCATATTAGGACCAACTGCTGTTGGTAAAACTGCTTTAAGTATAGCACTTGCTAAACATTATAAAGCTGAAGTTATTAATTTTGATGCTATGCAAGTCTATGAGAAATTAAATATAGGTACTGCTAAAGTAACTACTGATGAAATGGAAGGAGTACCTCATCATTTACTTAGTAATGTTACTCTTGATAAAAATTATTCTGTTTATGACTATCAAAAAGATGCTAGATGTTTAATAGATAAACTCTTAAAAGAAAATAAAAATATTGTCTTAGTAGGGGGAACCGGTCTATATTTAAAAGCACTGCTATTTGATTATAACTTTAGTGAAGGAACAACTAATAATCTTTATAATGATTTAACTAATGAAGAGATTCTTGCTAGAATAAAATCTTATAATGTAGAAGAACTACCTCATGTAAATAATCGTAAAAGATTAGTAAGACTTTTAAATAAGTTAGAAAACAATGAGACTATTACTAATAATGGAAATAATCTTTTATATAAAGATACTATCTTTATAGGATTAACTACTGATAGAAATACTCTATATGATAAGATTAATAAAAGAGTAGATATCATGTTTAATAATGGTCTTTTAGAAGAAGTAGAGTCTTTAAAAGATGAGTTTAATACTTCTAAAGCCTTAAATACTGCTATTGGTTATAAAGAGTTTATTCCATACTTTAATGGGGAAAAAACTTTAGATGAAGTAAAAGATGATATTAAGAAGAACTCAAGGCACTATGCTAAAAGGCAGTATACTTTTTTTAATCATCAGTTTAATCTTACTTGGTTTAATACTAATTATCTTGATTTTAATAAAACAATTGATGAAGTTATCAATTATATAGATGAAACTAATAATTAACATATGCAACCTCTATTTGGTTGCTTTTTCTTGCCTTTTTACATACAATATGGTATTATAACACCAATTAAAGGGGTATTTATATGAGTAGTAAAAAGTGCGTATTTGCCAAAGGTTATAGTTTTAAAAAATTATTTTTTATTTTTGTAATTGGTTCTATTATTGGCGTTTTATATGAAGAAATTCTTAATACAGTTAAAATATACTTAGCAACTGGAGATATTGTTTGGGAATTAAGAAGGGGAGTAATTTATGGACCTTTTAATCCTTTATATGGATTAGGAGCGGTTTTAGTTGTCTATTTATTAGTAAGACCCAATTATTCT
>CALVVC010000131.1 GCA_944363755.1 uncultured Bacilli bacterium | reverse complement strand
GTGCTTCATAATATCTTTCTATCTGTTTAATAACAATATTCCTAGAACTAGGATTATTAATTTTTTCTTTAGCAATTTCAATATATTTTTCTTTATTCATATACACACCTTCTCTAAAAAACTTTATCAATATTAACTAACTTGTTATCATCAAACTCTAATTTAAATAGCACTACCACGAGAAACAACTAAATACACCAAAGATAATAGTACTATCTCTATCAGTAAAAAAATAACCTTTTAATCTCTAGCAAATTCAATATATTTTTCTTTATTCATAAAGAATTATCCTCAAAATTAACTATAATATAATATAATATAATAACAGAATTAATCTATTATACTATTTATTTCTTCTACATATTTTATTTTATCATTTACACTCTCCAACTTATCTTTATCTGCTAAATATTGAATATATATATCAAATAACATTTCCTTTGCTTTATCTGACAAATCTTGTTCTAATAAATCTTTATCATAATCGTATCTAAATATATAGCCTTTTAATTTTGCATTTAAAATCTTATCCATAATATCTTTAGGAATTTTAGATTTCTGTTCATCTGGTAAAACACTTAATATAGCATTTAACTGAATATAAGCTTTAGTAGTTTCTCTATTATCATTCATCTTCCAATACCCCTTCCATTTTCTATTATTTGATTATTTACATAATTATTAATTATTTTATTTTTTAATAATAAATCTGATAATATCTGATGATTAGAAGCAAACTTAAATAATTGTTCCATCATTGAATTACATATTTTACTAGAGTTTAAATCAACTTTTGACAAATCATCAATCTTTGACCAATCAGTTGCTAATAAATTTAATTGTTGTGTAGCAGTTATTCCTTCATCTAAATCAAGTTTTTCTGAAATACTATGACACTTAAAATTATCAAATTCCCTCTTACCATTTAAATCTTTTCCTCTTAAAAAAGTATAAATACCCATAATATTTGATACTGCTAAATAATCTCTATACCAAGTAAAATCATCTTCATATTTTTTTCCATCTAAAGTTAAATAATTCCAAGCATGTTCACCATTACCAACCGATATTGATTGAATTCCAAAATATAGTGCTAAAGAATTAATAACAGTAGAAAATCCCTTACATACAGTTTTTCCCTTTAACAGTCCTTTCATATTTTGAGTGGCATCAGCAATCTCTTGTTCATCTTTATCGCAATTATCTCCTTTATCTATTAATTCAGCCCCCTCTATATCATACACAAGATATTCAAATAAGTTTTGAACTATTTGAGCATATATTATTTTTTCCCTATCTTTTACCTCAAAAGGAGGAACATTCACTTTAGAAATTATACTCTTTAAAATTTTTTTTATTTCTTTAATTTCTTGATTAGTATATGTTAAGCCGTTTTTTCTCATATCACAACAAACAATAAGTGAAGAGATAAAATCAGTATTTAAAAAAATTCTTTCTCCATCTCTTATTGAATTCTCATCAACATCAAAAATTGATTCGAATCTATAAATAGGAGGTTCAAGTTTTCTATAATCATGATTCATTAATTTTCCGCTCTTTTTTTTCTCAAGAGTATTTGCATCAAGAAACTCAAAGTACAATTCATTTCTTTCTTTGAAAAAAATCAAATAGGAAGCACCTCTTTTTTGTATTTCAAAAATAAATTTATTATCACCACTAATAATTTCTTTACCATTAGGAAAAACAACTTTTATATTACTTTTATATAATTTAATATTTTCTACTTTAGCCTTATCAGTAACAATAACAGTATTTGTTTTACTATATTCGCTAATGTACATATCTTTTAAATTACATGGAATAGTAAATATCTCAGATATCATACCAACATCATTATAACCATAATAATTCAATTTCGATTTTTCATCTATTATAAACTTATATATATTACCATAAAAAGCAAAATTATCTATTTTTTCTACACTATTTGGTATATGAATTACATTAGAAATATTTAAGCAGAAAAAAGCATGAGATTCTATTTCTCTTAACTCGCTTTCATCTTCAAAAAATAATTCAAAATTAACCTTATCAGAAAAACCTTCACCAAATTTCTCGTCAATATTTCTCAATTCAAAACTACCTGACTTTATACAAGTAACTTCCTTTGGTATTACAATTTTAGTACCATTATTTATAATATAATTTATAACCCAATCATTATCTATAACCATAGTATTTTCCTTTCCTTAAAAAATATGCAATTTAAACTATTTTTTCAATATTAACAAACTTGTTATCATCAAACTCTAATTTAAAAGTAGTACAGTTAAAAATATTATCATAAAGTATTTGTTTATCATTAAATATTATACATTTATTTTTCAAATCAATATCACACCACTGCTTTAATAACCAAAGAATTGCACTACCATGCGAAACAATAACAATTCTTTTATCTTTATATTTATCTATTACATCCATTAAAGCCTTATAAACTCTTTCTCTTACTTCTTTTTGACTCTCTCCATCTCCCACTTTATAGTTTTCATCATTATTTTGTCTTAAACCAAAGTCACTTGGTAACTCATCCCAGGAGTTAATACCAAACTTTCTTTCTCCGAAAGCTGAATTAACTATTAAGTTTACATTATTAGCATTTGATATATATTTAGCAGTTGACATCGCTCTAACATAATTACTAGAAATAACAACATCTATATTTTGAAGTTCACTTTCTTTACTTATATTAGATGCTAACTCTTCTCCCTCAATAGATAAAGGCATTTTCTCATTTT
>CALVVC010000130.1 GCA_944363755.1 uncultured Bacilli bacterium | reverse complement strand
TTTTTAGATTATCTACAAGAAAATATACCACTTTTAGAAATTTATCTAGCTACTTTAAACTATCCTTTTTCTAAAAATACAAATAATTGTATTAATTATACTTTTCATAATGTAGAAACTAATGATATCGATTCTTGTTTACATGGAAAAACTTATAGTGAAAAAAGTTTTAAAAATGCTTATAAAATATATGGAGATAGAATATTTTATTTTAATATTTGTCCATTTCATGTAAATAGTACTTTTAATTATGCATTTATGATTGATGATAGAAAAAATTTATTTTATTGTCTTGGTTGTGGAACTGGTGGTAGTGCCTTTGAATTTATTAGAGAAATTTATAAATTAAATTTTCTAGAAACAGTTAAAGTTTTAAGTACTTTACTATATTTAAAGCAAGAAGAATTAAATGAGTTTTGCCTTGATAATTTAGAAAGACTAGGTATTCCTAATAAGTTAAGTCCTATAGAAAAAGATGTTTCATTAAACTTATTTAAATCTACTGATTATGAAAAGTTAATAAGGGAAGCAGATAAGAAAAGACAACAATTATTAGATAAAATAGATGAGTATTTAGAAAAGCTAGAGGAAACTGGTAGATTAAATGAAATAATAGAGTATGTTGATATAAAAGATTCTTCCTATAATTTTATAGATGCAAGTAAAGAAGAAAAAATTAAGAAAATGGCTAATAGAATATGTGTAGGAAAAGAATTGTTTGAAGAAAGAGTAAAACTATATAAAAAAATAATTTAAACTTATGATATAATTAAGTAATTAAAAAGAGGTGTAGTATGAAAAAAAATTATAAAAGCGAAGAAGAGTTTTTAAAAGATTATAATCCTAAAGATTTTGACCAATTATCAATGACTGCAGATATACTACTTATTAGTGTATCTAGTGAAGAAGTAAATAACTATCGTAAAAATAGTAAGAAGATGATGAGTATTCTTTTAGTAAAGAGAGATGATTATCCTTTTAAAGATAAGTGGTGTCTACCTGGAGGATTTTTAGATCCTAAGAAGGAAACTTTAGAAGAATGTGCGAAAAGAGTATTAAAAAAAGAAACTAATTTATCTAATATCTATTTGGAACAACTATATACTTATGATGCCTTAAATAGGGATCCAAGAACAAGAGTTGTGTCAACATCTTATATTGCTTTAGTTGATAAGAATAGATTAACAGAAATGATTAATCCTAATGCTTGTTTTTTTGATGTTATATTAATAGAAGAAAAAGATAATATTGTAGATATTTCTTTAACTAATGGAATAGAGAATATTAATTTATCAATTAAAAAAACATTAAGAGAAAATTCTACAGATAGATATAGTTTTATAGCAAGAAAAAATGTATTAGCTTTTGACCATGATTTAGTAGTATTAGCAGGAATAGAACGTTTAAAAAATAAAGTAAATTATACAGATATAGTTTTTAATATGATGCCTGAATACTTTACATTAGGGGAATTACAACAAGTATATGAAGTAATACTTAATAAGAAGTTATTAGATCCTGCTTTTAGAAGAATTATTAAAGATAAAGTAGTAAAAACAAATAAAATGAAAACAGGGGAGGGACATAGACCATCTGTATTGTTTAAGTATAGGAGTGGTGAAGCCCATGAAGATAAATAGAATAAAATTGTTTGTTAATGATAATTTAAAGTCAAGTAAAATTGCAGATATTGTTAAATCTAAATTAAAAGAAAATGGTTTTAAAATAGTAACTAAAAACTATGATTTAGGTATTGCCATTGGAGGAGATGGGGCTTTTCTTAGAATGGTTAAAGAGAGTTCTTTTGATAGTAAATGTTACTATATTGGAATAAATACTGGTACTCTTGGTTTTGCTCAGGAAATAAGTTTTGATGAGATAGATATTTTTATTAAAAAACTTACTTTAGGAGAATTAAAATGTGAAAAAATTGGAATTGGAGAAATAGAGGTAGAAACTAAAGGTGGGACTTTTAAACATTTTACTTTGAATGAAATAGTTTTAAGAGAACAAGATCTTAATACTTCTAAATTTAAAGTCCTAATAAATGATGAATTATTAGAAAATTATGTAGGGGATGGTTTGTTAGTATCAACATCATTTGGTTCAACGGCTTATAATCTTAGTTTTGGTGGTTCTACCCGCTATAACACTTTTCATACTTTACAACTTACACCTATCGCTCCATTAAACTCTAAAAGTTATAGAAACCTTTTAAATTCCTTAATAGTTCCTGCTGATAAGATAATATCTATAAGACCAGAAGTAGTTAGTAAAAATGTTCTTATTAGTATAGATGGAGATAATTATAGATATAATGATGTTATTAGAGTAGATACTTATATAAAAGATAAAGAAATTAAAATACTTAGAATGAATGATTATGATATGATTAAAAAGATTAATGAAAAGTTTTTAAAATAATTATATTAGAGATATTTATGTATCTTAATAATATAATTATTTTTTTTAGTCTTTTTGACTTTACCAATATATTTGAATTTACCATATTTTCTTATACTAAAAATATCTTCTTCTTTTAAGAGATATGATGGATTAGTTAATACTTCATAGTTTAAAACAACTTCTTTATTTTTAAATTTATCTTTTACTTTACTTCTAGAAGTGTTAGTAATTTTAGATACTATAGTTTCAATTCTTTCACTCTTAGTAGTTAGTTCTAATTCTTTAAACTTTCTTTTATAATCTTTTAGAGTGCCCTCATCTATTTCTTCTAGTTCAATGTAATTGTTCTTAATCTTATTAAAGTTAGTTAAAAAATAGTCTTTCATAGAC
>CALVVC010000129.1 GCA_944363755.1 uncultured Bacilli bacterium | reverse complement strand
TATAACTATGTAGTTGTTAATGACGATTTAGATAAAGCTGTTAAAAAGGTTGATGCTATTTTAGAAGCAGAACGTCTTAGAGTTGATAGAATTGAAGAAGTTTATCTAGATAGTAAAGAAGAAAAGATCCATGAAGCACTTCTTGATGATGTTAAAGACTTTGATAATTCTAGTATAGAAATAAAATAAGAGATGATATTAATTTTTAATCATCTCTTATTTTATACAAAAGTTTTCTCCATCATCACATATATTTTTTATCAAACCATCTTTTATTAAATAAGCTTTTCCATATATAGTAATAGTTCCATCAAATTCAAGTATATGAGAACCATCACATAAGCCATAAATTGTTCTTTGTTTAGACTCGCTTATTATATGATTTCTTTGGTATAGTTGCATCTCGTCAAAATCTTTAGTATCTAAAACAAAATGTGGTTCAATATTAATATTACTTAATCCTAGTCCTTTAAAATAAATTGGTTCAGAGTTATCTCCTTCTTCTGGACTATTATAGACATCATCAGCCATATTTATAGAACCTGCACTTTGACCAATAATAATACCATCATAATTATATAACAATTCTTTTAATTTTATTTCTTCAAAGAATTTATTCTCTATAAAAGTATCTCCACCACTTAAAAAGATAACATTAGCTTTACTTATATATTCACTTGCTTTATCCTTTGTTCTATTATCTAAAATTAAATAGTTAGAAAAAGTAATATTAGAAAGTTTTAAAGCCTCAAATAATATATGGGAATAACTATCAATTTTTTCATAATTATTTGGATCTGATGCTATATATAATATTGAATAATTTCCATTAATTAATTTTTTAATCTGATCTACTATCCCGTTAGTATTATCAATTTCTTTTGGATATGTTGTATCATTATCTTTATAATAATGTTTGGTATTACTAGTAAAAAATATTTTTTTCATATTGACCTCCATATATTTATTATAATTATATAAACATTATACAGGAAAAGCAAGGAATAAAATCCTCGCTTATTTTTATATTTCTTCAATCTTCATTAAGTTAGTAATTCTCTTAGTTTCTGTATTAGGGAAACCTCCAGTAATTACAATTAAATCTTTCTCATTAAGTTCCATAAACTCTTTAGCTTTCTCTACACTTTGTATTAATACTTCATCAGTACTATCTAAAAATGGTAAAGTATCAGCATAAACACCCCAGTTTAAAGCTAAACGTCTACCTGTTTTTTCATCAGTACATAAAGCAAGTATTGGAGCATCTGGTTTTAAGTTACTAATTACTCTTGCAGTTCTACCACTAATAGTAGCAGCACAGATTAATTTAGCACCTAAAGCATCTGTACTAAGTACAACATTAGATGCAATAGACTTAGTAATATTATCTAAGCTTTCTATATCAAAAGCATAATCAAAACTTGCATATTTTTCAGTAGTTTCACAAATATTAGCCATAGCAGCAACTGTTTCTACTGGATGTTTTCCTACAGTAGTTTCACCACTTAACATAACAGCATCTGTACCATCTAATACAGCATTAGCAATATCACTAGTTTCTGCTCTTTTTGGACGAATATTATCCATCATAGTCTCAAGCATTTCTGTAGCAACAATAGATATTTTTCCAAGTCTTCTACAAGTATTAATCATTTGCTTTTGATAAATTGGAACCATTTCACTAGGTACTTCAGTACCTAAATCTCCACGTGCTACCATAACACCATCACTAACACTTAAAATATCTTCTAAGTTTTCTATACCTAAAGCACTTTCAATCTTACAAATAATTTGTAAGTCTTCTCTATTATATTCTTTTAAGATTTCTTTAACTTCTAATACATCTTCTTTAGTAGATACAAAAGATAAAGCAAGAAACTCTCCACCATGTTCACAAGCATAGATTATATCTTCACGATCAACATCACTAATATATGGAATATCTAGTTTAATACCAGGAACACTCATACTCTTACGATTTCCTAATACACCACCATCAATAATCTTACAAGTAACTCTATCTTCATATTTTTTAATAACTTCAAGTTTCATCTTAGCATTTTCAAGTAAGATAATATCACCAACATTAAGAGAAACAATAGCACTAGGATGATTAACAGAAAATCTTTCTTTAGTACCTGTAACAGTTTCTTTAACTATATCAATAGTCTCTCCAGGAACAAGTTCAATAGAATCATTTTCCATAACTCCACATCTAAACTCTGGACCTTTAGTATCCCAAAGAATAGCCACATTCATACCAGTTCTTTTTCTAACTTCACGAACTGAAGAACAAGCAAGTTCTCTTTCTTCTAAAGTAGCATGAGAAAAGTTAATTCTTGCTACATTCATTCCTGCTCTAACCATTTTTTCCATTACATCTACCTGATTACTAGCAGGACCTATACTACAAACAATCTTTGTCTTTTTCATTATTTACTTCACTCCTTCTAATCAAGCTATATAATTATAGCATAGTTTGATTAAAATTAAAAGAGGTCTTTTTCTTAAATTATATTACGAAAATTCGTAACTAATTTATTACATTTTTTCTTGCTATAGAGAAATTAATATGATACTATTTATATAGAGAACATTTAATGGTTGAGTGTTATCTCCGAGTATTTATATTTGGAGGTGATACTATGAGTAAAAAAGACTTTTTAGTTTCAACATTATTATTTATAATAATTTTACTTATTGTATTACTTTTTGTAGTTATCATTATATTAATATAAGACATAAAACAAAAAGAAAGCACTTAACTAAACAGCATGTTTAATTAGGTGCGTACCCTTTTACAGGAGAAACACTTAACACAAGC
>CALVVC010000128.1 GCA_944363755.1 uncultured Bacilli bacterium | reverse complement strand
CATTTATCTTTATCCCAAGGTAAAGGTGTTACTTTAGACTCATCTACTTTTGTTAATCCAATAAATAATATATTATTAGTATATTTTTTAGCACTATTAATTAAGCTAATAACATTATTTCTAAATGTTCCAAGTAAAACTCTATCTTCATCTTTTATATTTTGAGAATCATTAATTCCTATAGAAAAAATAATTATTGTATTATCATTCTTATTAAATCTTATTTTACATTCGTTATCAAATCTATTTTTAATACCCTCTGTAACATCTCCTGATATTCCTAGATTAAAAATGGTGTAATAGTTATTACTATTGTCATTTTCTAATGCTAATCTTAAGCGATTTACCCAACCACTTTTTTCCTTATCCCATGCACCATAAGTAATACTATCTCCAAAAACTAAAATATTAATATCTTTCATAGTGCTTTTCTCCTTTCTTTTTTTACTAAATTCATCAAAATAAAATAAATAATTTTGATCTTGATTATTCTATATTTTTTAAATTCTCTGTAACATAGTTTGATATTCCTAAATTAAAAATAATATAATATCTATCACTAATTTCATTGAATTATCCAAACAATTAGTCATTTATATTAATTATAATTGAACTGTTTCCATAGATTTAAAGTAATCAATAACATTATTAATTACTTGCTCAACAGAAATATCAAGCCAATTATTTCTTGCATCTGATAAACTATGTTTAAAAACATTATTGTTAAGTATAGTATCTAAATTATTTATTATATCTCCAATATTATTTTCTCTCATTGTTGAATCTTTAATTATTAGTGTATCCATTATATTTAACAAATCTTCTTTATTAATTTCTGTTTTATTAATTAAATAATAAATATCAAATATATCTTTATATCTTGTTGTTCTAATACCAAATCTTAATAATGATTTAAGTTTTTCACAAATTATTTGTTCTTTTGAATTAATAACAAGTGTTGCACTTTCATTAATTGCCTCTAAATTAAAACAATATACATCTTGTTTTATATCAAAGTTTTTGTGAACACCTATATCTAACTTAGCAGAAATACTAGAGTTTTTTTCATCTTTTAAAATAACATTAACTCTTTTTCCTTTATAATCTTGATGATGTAATTCTTGTATCTCTCCATCTATATAAACCTTAATACCATCATTTACTAAATTTAATGTATCTATGAATTTTTTTATTGATTCATTAGCAAGAGAATATTTTATGAAGTCCAAATCTAGATCTCTTGTTGCACGTCTTCTATCATTAGATAAACCATACATAACAACTCCGCCTTTTATTGTTACGTTTTTATTCATTTTACTTTTAGATATTTTATTTAAAATAATATCTTGGCAAATCTTTGCAGAAGCATTAGCAAGTGAAAAACCATTTTCAAGATATTTTCTTCTTAATTCTTCTAAATTCATTAAAAAACCTCACGCATTAAAGTATCATATAGTGATGATTCATTTTTATAGTAAGAAATATATTCTTGAATTTTATATATATCAAGTGTATCAATTTTCTTCCTATAATTAGTAATTATTTCCTTATAATAATCAAATGGAATTAAATTCTTTTTTCTGATTAATTCTACTAACATTCTTTCTTTATCATAGATATTGATTTTAACACTTTCCACTTCAATCTGTGTTTTACCAAATTCAAATAAATCATTAGGTATAAATATTTGCTTAATATTCTTATCATTGATTCTGCTATCTGACCTTTTAGTTGCTAAATAAAAATAGTCTGGTATAACATCAGTTAAATCATAATAGTAATATGCACTATCAGATGTAAATATTGCATTAGGATATTTTTTTAAAATTATTTCTAAAGGATTTACAAATTCTACATCTGAATACAAACCATTATCCACTTTAAACAACTCTTTATTTTCTATAGCTTTATTTAGTTGATAAGTAGAATATTTATTTTTATCTAACTCATTTCTAAAGTATAACATTTTCTCATCACCCAACACAATATTAACAAAACTATACACAAAAATCAACAATTTGTGTATAGTTTTGTTATTTTTTTAAAGTAAATGACACACTTAGTAAGTAATGAATGAATAAACGAATCATTTAGTCTAAATTTTCTTTTAAAGAATCAACTCTATTAAAAATAACCTTAGTAGCAGTATGTCCATGCATTGCATATATATCTAATACTTTTCTCCAAAAAACCTTTTCTGATGATCTAATATCACGAATTCTAGCAAGCAATTCTTCAAAGTAAGGACTTTCACCACTATTCTTTAGTTTTTCATCATTAAGTACAAATCCTTTAATCATATATTCTTTTAATTTATCATTTGCCCATTTTCTAAAATTAGTTCCAATATCAGATTTAATTCTAAAACCTATAGCAACTATCATATCAAGATTATAATACTTCATATCATATGTCTTGCCATTTGTAGCAACCGTTCGGAATTTCCGAACAGCCCCTTCTTCCTCCAGCACACCCTCTTCGTATATATGCTTTATATGTTCTGAAATATTAGATTTACTAGAATTATATAATCTTACTAACTGTGCTTGATTTAACCAAACAGTACCATCTTTTATTTTTACTTCAATATTCTCTTTTCCTTTTTTGTATTTATAAATAATTATATTTCCAAATTCACTCATATATCTCTCCTTATGCAATGCAAAAATAATATTTCTTAAAACTAATATCAATTATTAAGATTTTTTTACCTATTCGAATTTTTCGAATAACTTAATATAATAATTAATATTATTAATTCGGCTATTTTCGGCTTATTTTACCAAACCATACTTTTATATAAATGTTTTAATGCTTATTATCTTAACATTAGAATAAACGTTCGTCAACAACAAAATTAAAATAATGTTAAAAAGTCAAAA
>CALVVC010000127.1 GCA_944363755.1 uncultured Bacilli bacterium | reverse complement strand
CAATGACTTATGAAGAGACTAGTAATACTATTAGTTTAAATGGTGCGTTACCGACAACAGATGCGACAGGTAAAGCATTAAATGATTATTTTGATTTTACAGTAAGTAGTCAAATTAGTGGAGATGTAAATATTAATTACGAAATATCTGCAAAAGATGTAACTAGTAGTGATAGGAAGATAGATGGTTCTAATATAAAGTTATATTTAACTAGATTAACAGATGATGGTGAAGAAGAGTTAATGACACCAGAAGTATATAATGAAGAAAGTACATCTAATAGTTTTACAGGAAGACCATCAGGAGAGATGAGCTTATATACAAGTAGTATGAATGCTAGTGAAAGTAATAGATATAGACTTAGAATGTGGGTTGATGAAGATTATAATCCACAAGGAGATGGAGGTAACTTAGAGTTCAGTGTTCAAATAAATGTCTATGGATTAGATGGACTATCTATGGAAGATAGAATGATGATGGCATATGATCCTAGTAATCCAGGAGACTTTCACACAGATGAATACAAAAGTAAAATAACAAGTATAGTAACAAAAGGAGATACTATTATTCCTGAAGGGGTAATAGAGAGTTGGGATATATCCGAAAAACAGAATGGTAGTGTTATAGCATATGCAGAAGATGATGGAACAGGATCAGGAACATATAAAGTAACAATAGGTGGAGAAGGTAGTATAATTGCAAATTATGATATGACTAAGTATTTTCAAACATTTGAAAATTGTACCACAATGGATTTAACATATTTAGATACTAGTTTGGTAACAAATATGTATTATATGTTTATGATGTGCAGTAGTTTAACAGAATTAGATTTAAGTAATTTTGACACATCAAAAGTAACTAATATGGCAATGATGTTTACAATGTGTTCTAAACTAACTACAATTAATTTAAGCAGTTTTGATACATCAAATGTAACTACAATTGATTCAATGTTTTGGGTATGCTCAAATTTAACAGAGTTGGATTTAACTAGTTTTGATACTTCTAAAGTTACAAAATATACTATGGCATTTGCAAGTACTACCAATATGAATAATATATTGGTAACGAGTTCTACATGGACAATACCTAGTTCTGCTATTAGAAATAGTGGAGTAACTGATTTTACTTATATGTAGAGAACTTTATTATTTAGAGATTCTCTTTTCTTTTACTTTTTTATAAATATATGTAATTAATAATGCACCTAATAATATATAAATAGGTACTTTTAATTTCTTTACAAAATTATCTAAGATAATCCAGTTATTACCTAAAGCATATCCTACATAAACAAAAGCAAAAGTCCAGGGAATACTTCCTAGTGTTGTATATATAACAAACTTAATAAATGGTACTTTACTAACTCCCATAGGTAAAGATATTAATGTTCTAATAATAGGAAAGTTTCTTCCTATAAAAGCTGCTATTGGACCATACTTATTAAACCATCTATCACATTTATCTATATCTTCTTCCTTCATAAAGAAAAACTTACCATATGTCTTTATAAAAGGTCTTCCTCCAAAGTATCCAAATGCATAAATAATAATGGCACAGAATACACTACCTAAAACACCTATAAATAGGGCCATAGAAAAAGAAAAAAAGCCTCTCCCTGCAAGTATTCCTGCTGTTGCAAGAATAAGTTCACTTGGAATTATTATTATAACTGCTTCCAATACCATACCAAGAAACATTCCAAAATATCCTAGATTAGTCATTAGGGAAGTAATATATGAATCCATGTAATCACCTTTACTTAAATATATGTTAAAAAACTTAAATATTATGTATAATATAAGTAAATAATACTATTAGGTGATGATATGAAACTTAATCCTTTAAGAGTCTTAATTATAGTAACAATCTTTATAATTGTAATTGCTGTTAGTTGTGGAGTCTTTATATATTATGATATTAATGAAAGAAAAGAGATATCTATAGATGTTTATAAGAATAGAGAATCTTTAATAAATAAAGAAAATACTTTAATTAAAATAAAATCTAATTATAATAGTACTGTTAAGACTATTGGAGATAGTAAACTTTATATAAAAAATAGTGGTAAATATAAAGAGAGTGGTAAGATTAATAAAGGTAATACTTTAGAATTAGAGAGTCTTAATAATGTTAGTTTAGATAATAAATATTTTAAAATATTAAATAGTAATTACTATATATCTTATAAAGATATAAAGCCTAGTAATGATACTATTAATAAAAGATATCTTAATTATATAGAGTTTCCTATAGAAGTTACTACTAAAGATAATATTAGTTATTATGATGATAATTTTAAAGAAATATTTATGTTAAAAGAATCTATAACTACTAAAGTAATAGTTAATTTAGATGATTATTATGGAATAGATTTATTTAATAGATTAGTATATGTTAATAAAAAAGATATTAATAATACTATAGAAGTTAGTACTGATAAAGATAATGCTTCTAGTATTCCTGTTATACTATATCATTTTATATATTTAGATGGTGATAATAGTTGTAATGATATAATTTGTCATAGTGAAGAACAAATAGATAGTCATTTTAAGTATTTAAGTGATAATGAGGTATTTACTTTAAATACTAGTGAAGTTTTAATGTTTATTAAGGGTGAAATTAATCTTCCTAAGAAGTCTATTTTAATTACTATAGATGATGGAGCAAGGGCAGAGAATTTTATTCCTTTTTTAGAAAAGTATAAATTAAATGCAACATTATTTTTAGTTAGTTCCTGGTACAGTTTAGATAAGTTTAAATCTCCTTATTTAGAAGTTGCAAGTCATACTCATAATATGCATACAACTGGTGTTTGTCCTAATGGTCAAGGTGGTGGTATTAACTGTTTACCTAAAGAAGAGATACTTAATGATTTAAAACT
>CALVVC010000126.1 GCA_944363755.1 uncultured Bacilli bacterium | reverse complement strand
ATCATTAAATATCTCTTTTAACTCTTCAAGAGTTTCATATTTATAATAAGGATTAATATTTTGATTAACATCACCTAATATTGTAAAGTCAGCTTTCTTAAACATCTCTTTAATAATCACATATTGTAAATAATTATAATCTTGCGCTTCATCTATAACTACTTGTTTAATATAATTATTATAAGGAAAGCCAAAGAGTTTACCTTTTAAGTAAGATACAAGTAAGGCATCATCATAATCTATTACTTTAGTATTTTTAATATCTAACTTATATTTAGCATAATCACTTTTAAAGAAATCTTTATAAATATCTTTAATATTTAAAGACACATTAATATTATCTTTAATTAACTTTCTAATAGGAGCCTTTCTCTTACCTGGAGATCCATAATACTTTAATGATAAATATTTAGATGCTTCATCAATTCTCTCAACTAAAGGAAATCTACTATATTTATCTTTAATTAAGTAATTTAGTTCTTCTTTACTTACTTCATTTATCTTATCAAGTTCTATATCATTAATAACTTTAAAGTTCTTTAAAAAGGCATTAATATAATTATCTAAATCTCTTATAATCTCTTTACTTTGTTTATATCTAATAATTTCTACATCATATTTTTCCCCTTTATAGTATTTACTAATAAAATGAGGAAAACTCTCTATATTTTTATATTCTTTTAAGAAATAACTTAAATAATCACTAAAAGTAGTTTCAAGTGTATTCGCTTCTCCTAACTCTGGTAAGACATTAGAAATATACTCTGAAAATATCTTATTAGGAGAAAAGATTAAAACATTATTAGAACTTAAGTTTTTAATACGATATAAAAGGAATGCAATACGATGTAGGGCAACTGATGTTTTACCACTACCAGCGATACCTTGTACTATTAAATTATGATCATCTAAATTACGGATTATCTTATTCTGTTCTGCTTGAATAGTATTAACAATATTTTTCATCTTTTCATTATCAGTAGTAGCGATTACTTTTTGTAATAGTTCATCATCTATATTTAGAGAATTATCAAAGACACTAATAAGCTTTCTATTATCAATAATATATTGCCTTTTCTTTAAGAGATTACCTTCATGAGTAAATTCATCTACTTTATATTTACAAGGGCCTACTTCATAATCATAAAACAAACTACAAATAGGACTTCGCCAGTCATATAAAATATTATCATAGTTTTCATCTTTTAAATAAGTTAAAGCCATATAAATATCATAAGTATTACCCTCATTATCTTTATAGATGAAAGATGCAAAATAAGGTTTATCTTTAATATTAATTAAAGACTTATAATATTTTCTTTTACTAAGTACTCTTAAAGCTTCTAAGCTATCTGCAGTCATTATTTGATTAAATTCAGCACTATCAAAAGATGATTTATCCTCGTAATTAAGCTTTCTAAAATTAATAAGTTCTTCTTCTTTTAAGAACAAATCTCTACTAGATTCATTAATCTCATTATCAAGCATCTCTAAAACATCTTGTAACTTCTTCTTTTCTTTTACTATTTCTTCTTTACTAATAGACATATTATCCCTCCCTCTAATTATTAGTAAAGTTCCCTGAAAACGAAGAAAACCCACATAAATTAATATGCAGTTAAATAAAAAGTTAAGTTTTAAGCATAAACGTCAATAAAAATATACCAAATAATTATTATTTTGTAAATAATTTTATACTACTCTAGGACTATATTTTTTCTTTCTCTTAGTCAAAACTTTTTGTACTTTATCAAAAACATCATAAACATCTTTATCTAAATTAGCATTTCTTAATAATATCTCTTTTTCTAATTCATCTCTCATCATCGCTAAACTTTCTTTATCTTTAAAGTCTCTAAAAACTCTCTCCATAACTCCAAAAGTTCCTTTATAATTATATGAATAATCACTATACTCTCTAACTTGTTTTCTTTCTGTAACAAATTTATTAATGTATATAGCAGATACTATCTCTTCGCATAATGATAAGATACTACCATCAGTAACATTTCTATCTACATAAGTTAAATTATACTTAGTACATAAATCATATAAAGATTCATTAAAATTTATTACTAAATTCTTAACTTCTTCTATAGTTTTAGGTATAAAAGCATTTATTACATAAATATCACTTTTATCATTAATAGATAAAATATTATAAAAGTTTCTTTCTACACCTACCATAACTTTACTCAATGTTTTTTTACTCTTAACTTGTCTTAAAGTATAATCTAAATTTATAGGAGAATTAACTCCATCTAAAGCTATCTCACTTTTTAAATTACTATAACCACTAGAATAAATTATTAAAGGATTAGAAGTTTCTTCTAATAAAGAGGTAATATATGTACTATCATCATCTCTATTAATTAGATTCCTAAAAGTAGATAAATATCCTATTTTTCCTAATGATTTAGGTAAACCTTTATTTATCATAAACTTTTCTAAAGATAAAACTGTACTATATACATTAGATAATTTTATCTCTTCTATACTTAAATTACTCTTTAAATAATAATTAATATATTCTGTTTTATTAACTATTTTAGAAAAAGCATCTACTACTATTGTCTTTAACTCATCAGTACTTAAAAAATAGCTTAAATAGTCTAGTAAATCTCTCTTAAAAAAAGAACTAGCATTATTTACTACTTCTAAATCATTAAAACCAATAATAGTTAAATTATCTTTATAATAATCTCTTAATTTAGCAAGTTTTTCTTTATCCATATTTTCTCCTTATATATTAAATTATAATATTTAACTTTTTCTTAACATTATTATAATTTAAAAGTATAAAAAGTCAATAATTATTAAAACTATCATTGAATAAAATTCAAAGTTCCCGTTTTAGTTAAGGTGGGAAGTTAGTCTTGTAATCAATGATATTTAGTAATAG
>CALVVC010000125.1 GCA_944363755.1 uncultured Bacilli bacterium | reverse complement strand
CTCCTATGACAGATGCTCAAGGTCAAAAGACTACACCATATACATTTACTATAACTAATACAGGTAATATAAATGCATATTATCATGTATCATTAGAAGAAGATGTTAATAATACTTTAAGTAATTCTTATTTAAAGATGAGATTAACTAATGATAATGGATATGATAGTGGAGTAGTAAAAGTAAGTAGTTATGGAACGGGTTCATTTGATATAACTAGTGAAGCAACATTAGAACCAAGTGATAAAGTTACTTATCAGTTATGGATGTGGTTAGATTATAATGCAGATAATAGTGCTCAAGGAAAAGAATATAAGAGTAAGATAGTAGTAACTAGTTATGATAGGAAGTCACCAACTGCAGTAGATACACTACTTGCTAAAGTAAATCCAGAAGATTTAGACTATAACAGTGCAACAGATACTCAAAAGAAAGAGATGTGGACATTTAGTCATCCAGAGACAGAACAAACAGAAGCTTTAACAGATTATCGATATATAGGAAAAGATCCTAATAATTATGTAACTTTTAATAATGAAACGTGGAGAATAATAGGAGTATTTAGTGTAGATGATGGAACAGGTAATGTAGAAGAAAGACTTAAATTAATAAGAGATGAATCTATTGGTAATTACTCATGGGATAATAAAGATAGAAGTGCGGGAGCAGAGAATAATAAAGGTAAAAATAACTGGATTGATGCCAGGCTTAATTACTTATTAAACGAAGGACATGAGGGTGAAAGTATAGGTGGAAGTCTATATTGGAATAGTAGTAGTGGTACTTGTTATAGTGGAAGTAGTAATGCTACAGTATCTTGCGATTTTACAACAACAGGATTAAAAGAAGAAGCAAGAGAGATGATAGGAGATACTCTATGGTATTTAGGAGGAAGTAGCACACATAATGGCGTAATAGCATCAGTGTTTTATGAAAGAGAAAGAGGAACAACTGTATATAGTGGAAGAAGTACTTCTTGGGTAGGCAAAATAGGATTAATGTATCCAAGCGATTATGGATATGCGACAAGTGGAGGAAGTACAACAGATAGAAATGCATGCCTAAATAAAGGATTATATAATTGGAATAGCAGTGATTTTAGTGATTGTAAGAATAATGATTGGATATTTAATTCATCATATCAATGGACAATCACTCCCCACGCCTCTCTTTCTAACAATGTGTTTGCTGTGATTAGTTCCGGGGCTCTTTACAACACTAGTACGCACTATACTGCTTATGGCGTCCGCCCAGTCGTCTTTCTAAAATCTAATATCAAAATAATTGACGGTGATGGAAGTAGTAGTAATCCATATATATTGCAAAGTTAATAAAGAAGTAGTAAAACACGGCCCTAAAAGGTGAAATCTTTTGGCCGTGCTTTTTTTGCCTTTTTTCGTTATCTGTTGTTTCTATTCCTTTAACAGTAAAGTCAATAAGAATAAGTATATCTTTAAAATGTGAGAATGTATTATAACAACATGATAAAGAATTACTACTATAATTATTTAATAATATTATATAATCTAATTATAGAAGAGAAGTAACAATGAAAAATAGTAGTAATAACTTTATAACTTTAAGAAAAATGGGTGGATTTTATCAATGTTTTGATAATGATAGTTATATCTTATATTATCTATTTAATTATAAAATAACTAATAAAAGATGTGGCTTTCCTCATAGTAGTTTGTCTAAAATAATTAATAATTTAGAATCTAAAAAGATTAGTTATAAAATTATAGATGATAAAATAAAAGATAATACTAAAGACTTTAAGAAACTTAATAACTATAATCACTATTTAAAACTAGGTATAGATAAATATAATCTAGATACTAAAAAGAAATCTTTAGAAGATAAAATAAGAGAAATGCCTTTTACTAAAATAGAGAGACTTTATAAAATGATAGAGGATTATGTTAATGAATGAAAGATTTAAGTTAGTAATAAAGATGAAAAACTTTATCTTTTATTTAGATGATATCTTAATTAATTATCCTAAAAGAGAATATATTTTGAAAGATGCTATTATGAGAGATTCTCTTAAAGTATTAGAACTTATTTATGAAGCGAATAGTAGTATAGATAAAAATAATTATTTAGATAAGATATCATCTAAATTATCCATGTTAGATTTTTACTTTGAAAAAAGTTATAAAAATAGATACATTAGTAAAAAAGTCTTTGATAAAGTTATATTTGAACTTACTACTATTATGAAGATGTTATATGGTTGGATTAAGTATGATAGAAGTAAAGTTTGATGATGTTTTAAGAATTTATGAAAAAGAGATATGTAAAAACACTAAAAATAAATATAAGATATATAAATTTGAAAAATATAAAATGATGAATATAAAGAAAGTATGTAATGATTTAGTTGATTTAAACTATAATGGAGGAGTTTATAATATCTTCTTAATTAAATATCCTAAAGAAAGAATTATTATGTCTTTAAATATTAAAGATAAACTTATTAATCATTATGTTACAAGATATTATTTAATGCCTAAATTAGAATGTAAATTAGATGATAGAAATACTGCTACTAGAAAGGGTAAAGGAAGAGATTATGCTCTTAAATTAGTTAAAAAATATTTAGAGAAGATGAAAAAGTATGATAAGTTTTATATCTTAAAGCTAGATATATCTAAATACTTTTATTCAATAGATCATAATGTTTTAAAAAATATGTTAAAAGAAGATTTAGGTAATACTTTTGAATATAAATATATATGTAATATTATAGATAGTACTAATAGAGATTATATTAATAAATCTATTAGTAAGATAAATTCTAAAAATAATTTATCTTTACCATATTATCTTTATGATAAAGGTTTACCTATAGGTAATATGACTAGTCAGTTTTTATCTATCTATTATTTAAATAGATTAGACCATAAGATAATACATGACTATA
>CALVVC010000124.1 GCA_944363755.1 uncultured Bacilli bacterium | reverse complement strand
GTTATAATATAATGTCTCATATAAGGATTATAACCTACATAAGTAGTATCTGTTGTATCCATATTAGGCATCTTTAATTCCATTTCTTTAGATAACTTATCTGCACAATCTAATACTACTGCATAAACTAAATACTTATCCCATAAAGTTACTTCAGGTAACTCTTTTTCATTAAATCTACTAAAGTCTTCTAAGAATTTCTTATGAGCCATCCATTTAGCATAATGTTCTGCACCCTTTTTAGTATAGAACTTTCTAGTTATAACAAAGATAATTAATGCTATCATAAGAATAATAATTATTATTCCAAGCCAAGATAAATCTAAAGCAAAACTAATAAATGTTAAGACAAGTCCTAATAAACTAAAGATAACTGAGAAAGCTACTAAACCTGGAGTTGTAGCAAAGAATAACTCACTTTTACCTAAAGATTTACTTTTCCTTATAAAATCATTATATAAATCCATTACATTATTAGCATTACTTAAAGTAGAACAATGTTTCCTTATAGTAGAAAGAACTACTTCTTTACTATTACCTATCTCATTAATAATAAGGTTTAAAGCTATTTTTTCAGTTTCAGTTAAACTAGCTTCATCATAGTCTTGTAATACTAGTTTATAATCATCTTTTAATTTTCTATCAATAACTTCTACTTTTAAGACTTTCTTATATATTAAGTTTAATATAGTAGCAGATAAACTCTTCTCAGTTACGTTCTTATCAAGTAAATACTCTAATACTTCAGGACCATAACTAGCAGGAAAATCCCTAAAATATTCCATATTAAAGGCAGTTTTTTTCATCTTTTTCTCTCTTAAGTAAACACCAACTGCAAGACTAATTGCAATTAAAGCCCAAACACTACTTGATATTATTAATATCATATTTTGTCTTTGAATTCGCTCTCTTTCTCTATTCGCTTCATCACTAAGTTCAGTTTGATAATCTATAATTGCATCTTTGGCAATTAAACCACTAACTTTAGGAGCATTAGGAACTAAAGACTTATCAAATATTAATCTTACACTAACAGGATTATATGCTCCTAAAAAGTTAAATGTACCTAGCGCTTCCTTATTATTAGTTCTTTCTATTTCTCCATTCAAAGGTCCATGTAACCATACTCTATAATCACTATCACTATTAGGAAGTACTACTTTAACTTCATAATCTCCTATATTTTCTCTATAACCATCACCTAATGTATTCCAGGCAAGTTCTGCTATATCTTCATGAACAACTACTACATCTGTTACAGTATACTCAATATAAAAGATTTCATCTAAATCACTAGGATTAAAAAGTTTTAAATTAACTTCATTCATAAAAGTACCATAGGTATACTTAGAAGATTCACCATTACTTGCATAACTAACTTCATCAAAATAATTAACATCTCTATTAAAGTCATCAAATGTAAGTTCTCCATCATCACTAATAGAACCTACTCTAATATCTGTAATACTACTACCATCATATAAATCACTATTACCTTCTATAGCACTAATCTCTCCATTATATGGTTTATTCTTATAACTAGCATAACTAACATCACGTTCCATACCATTATACTCACCATTCATCTTAATAAGTTCTCTCACCTTAATAGAACCATTATCAAGTATTTCTATCTCACTTAAAAACTTATCAGTAGGCTCTCCTCCTAAAAAAGAAAATCCTACTGGTAAAAACATAATAACAAGTATTGCTATAAATATTATAATTGAGATTTTATTTTTACTCATGCCCATTCACTCCTTAGAAAAAAAGCTTGCATAAAGCAAGTCTTAAAATGATACTTTAGGTGTCTCTTTATCTTTCTCATCTATTTCAAAGAAAGATTCTTCTTTAAAATGAGAAATACTAGCGACTATATTACTTGGAATAGTTTGTACTTTATTATTATAAGTAAGTACTGTATCATTATAAAATTGTCTCATGGTACTAATCTTATCTTCAGTATCTCTTAAATCATTTTGAAGTGAAACAAAGTTCTGATTAGCTTTAAGGTCTGGATATGCTTCTGCTAAAGCGAATAGTCTATTTAACATACCAGTTAACTCTCCACTAGCTTTTATCTCTTCTTCTTTAGTTCCCGCAGTATTAAAACTATTTCTTGCATTAATAACTGCATCTAAAGTAGAACTTTCATGTTTAGCATAACCTTTAACAGTTTCTACTAAATTAGGAATTAAATCTGCTCTTCTTTTTAATTGAACATCAATTTGACTCCATTGATCTTTAACTCTGTTTCTAAGTTGTACTAAAGAATTATATGTTGCAATATACCAAATTATTATAATAATGATAATTGCAACTACTACTATACCTATAATCATTCCTGTTGACATATTATCTCCTCCTACTAAAATTATATATTAAATATTAGAAAAATTATAGTATAAAATAAAAATTATTGGTAAAGATATGTCTAGGAGATGATTTAATGAGCATAAAAGATTATATATTAAATAATTTTAAAAACGATAATAAAGATAGTATTAAAGAAGCGATAACAGAATCTATTAATTCTAAAGATGAAGTAACTCTACCTGGTATGGGAGTATTTATGGAAATAATTTGGAATAATGCAACAGATGAAATGAAAGAAGAAATATTAACAATACTTGAAAATAATTTAAAATAGTAAAGAACTGCAAAAAACAGTTCTTTATTCATCTTCTAATAGCCAATCTATTATATTAATAACTTTTATACCATTATAACCTTTACTAAGTTTTGCAAATACACTTGCAAAACTTTTGTTTTTTTTAACTTTTTGCAAATACTTATACTCCCATTGTAACAGTCTCAGGTAAAGTTGAACCACCATCTATTACAATACTTGTTCCTGTTATATAACTAGATGAATCACTTGCAAGAAAACAAGCAAGTTCTCCTAACTCACTAGGGTCTCCTAATCTTTT
>CALVVC010000123.1 GCA_944363755.1 uncultured Bacilli bacterium | reverse complement strand
CTAGAAATTAAAGTAGTATCTCAAGAAGATGAGGCAAAGTACACTGCCTTAGGCTGTTATAACAATATAAAATATGATGGTAATATATGCATCTTTATTGGCGGTGGCGGTTCAATTGAGTTAATCTTTGTTAGAAATGGAGAAATTATTGATAAAAAGTATTATGACTTTGGAGTTGTTGATATTACAACTAAATTCAGTAGTTTAAAAGATGATGTTCCAACTTGTACTTTTGATGAAGTGTATAGTTATGTAGATAACTTAATTGGAGACTTAGAGACTAAAGCCAATATTTTAATACTAGCAGGTGGAGATCACCTATATTGGTATAATAATGCAAGATATGATTTACTTGATAATACTTTATATAAAAGTGATAATCAAAAATATATGCTTACAAGAGATATGAGTGATATTTATGATAGAGATGCTTTAGTTACATCACTTAATAAAATAAAAGATAATAGTGATAATCCATTGTGGTTTGATGGTTCTAGGGCGATGAAAGTTATAACTAACTTAATATCTCATAAAGTAGATGCTAAATATATAGTACCTACAAAGATAAACATGGAAGAAGGATTAAAGATAGCACTGTTTAAATAATATAATGCAATGCTTTTTTCTTTGCCAAATTCTCTTATATATAGTATAATATAGCCAAAAAGTGGGGGATAATACTATGGTAGTAAAAGAAAAGAGTATGTATCATTATCATAGACTAGGACTTTATGATGATATATGGCAAGTAGGTAACGAAATTATAGTGGATGATAATTTTAATTCTTACTGTGGGAGTATAGTTGATAAATTTACTACTGGTGTTAAATGTAAAAATGGTATATTTTCTTTAGAAAGAATAATAGATGAATATTTAGAAAAGATAGGTTTAGAAAACGTTGATTTAGAAACTATTACAAATTTATTAAAAGACTCTCATATCATCATAACAAATGCTAATATGTATAGTAGAGAATTAATGTTAGAACAATATAGAAAAGAACATAATCCTAAATTACCTAGTAGGTTACATTCTATATGGTTAGCAGATAAAGAAAGCCTAAATTTTTGGGAAGGACAATTAAATGGTAGAAGAAAATTAAAATTATATAGAGTTTCAGTAACAGGTAATTTATTTAAGTCAAGTGATAGTTTTATTCCTGATGACGAATTAACTGCTAAAGAAATGTATGAATCATCCTTTAATTATTGGAATCCAACTTTTAAAGAAGAAGATTTATGTAAAGCTGAATACTTGTTTCAAGGTAAAGTAAAAGTTTTAGAAAAAATAGATAAATAATATTGTATAATTAATATAAGGATGTGATTAAATGTTAACACCTAATAATTTTAAAGATTATGAATTACTTGATGCTTCTAATGGAGAAAAACTAGAACGATGGGGAAAGTATATTTTACTTAGACCTGATCCTACTGTTATTTGGGATAATGGTAATTTAATAGAAAAATATAAAGGTAAGATAGATGCCATTTATTATCGCTCTAATAAAGGTGGAGGACATTGGGAAAATTTAAAAAAGATTCCTAGTGCTTGGACTATTAAATATCAAGATTTAACTTTTAATATTAAACAAATGGGCTTTAAACATACGGGAATATTTCCAGAACAAGCCGTTAATTGGGAATATATGATGAATAAAATAAAGAATTCTAATAGACCTATAAAAGTCTTAAATCTTTTTGGTTATACAGGAGCAGCATCTGTCGCTTGTTTAAAAGCAGGAGCTTCCGTTACTCATGTAGATTCATCAAAGGGTATGGTAGAAGTATGTAAAGAAAATGTAATCTCATCAGGATTAAAGGATAAGCCTATTCGTTATTTAGTAGATGATGTAGTAAAGTTTGTTAAAAGAGAAATAAGACGAGGAAATAAATATGATGCTATAGTTATGGATCCACCAAGTTATGGGAGAGGTGCTAATGGAGAGATTTGGGATATAGAAAAAGATTTAGTAACCCTTGTTAATCTATGTCTTGAAATATTAAGTGATAAGCCTTTATTTTTCATTATTAACTCTTATACTACAGGATTATCTAAAATATCATTAGAAAACCTATTATTTACAACTATTAATAAAAAATATAAAGGAATTGTTAGTAGTAGTGAAATAGGACTTAAAATAAAAGATAATAACTTAGTATTACCTTGTGGTATTTATGGAAGATGGGAGTGTTATGATTAATATTTTATATGAAGATAATCATCTATTAGTAGTAGAGAAAAAAGTAGGAGTATTAAGTCAAAGTGATGGGTCTAATACTCCTGATATGTTGACTATATTAAAAAGATATCTTAAAGAAAAATATCATAAACCTGGTAATGTTTATTTAGGACTTGTGCATCGTCTTGATAAAAATGTAGGTGGTGTTATGGTCTTTGCCAAGACTTCTAAAGCGGCAAGACGTTTATCAGAACAAATTAGGAATAGAAAGTTTAAAAAAACTTATCTTGCTATTTGTAAAGGAATAATAAAATCAGATGGAGAATACATTGATTATTTAAAAAGAGTAGAGTATAGAAGTGTTATTAGTAATAGTAAATATGGTAAACTTGCTAGGCTTAACTTTAAAGTGCTTGATATTAAAGATAATAACACTTTAGTTAAAATAAATCTTGAAACAGGGCGTCATCATCAAATAAGGGTCCAATTTGCTTATCATAATCATCCTTTATTAGGTGATGAAAAATATGGTAGTAAAGGTGAAAATACTTTAGCATTATATGCTTATAAATTAGAATTTATTCATCCTATAACTAAAAATGAGTTAAGTTTTACTTTACTACCTAAAGAAGGATATTTTAAGAACTTTACATCAATTGTCTAACAATGAAAAAAAGGACTAAATTAAATTAAAAGTTCCCGTTATTTGTAAAATATAAAATTAAGAGAGAAAGTTCCCGTAAAATA
>CALVVC010000122.1 GCA_944363755.1 uncultured Bacilli bacterium | reverse complement strand
GAACTTCCTCCATAAGATAAGAAAGGTAGGGTTATTCCTGTTACAGGAATTAAACCAATCACGACTGCAAGATTCATTAAAGCTTGAAATATCATTTGAAAGATAAGACCAAAAGCTAAGTATTTGGCAAATAAATCATTTGATTTTAAAGCTATCTTTATACCAAAATATAAAAGTAGAAAGAAAAGTAAGGCAATAAATATCGCTCCTATAACTCCAAACTCTTCACAAATAATAGAAAAGATAAAGTCTGTTTGTGGTTCTGGTAAATAAAAATGTTTTTGCCTTGAATTTAAGAAACCTGTACCAAGTAGTCCTCCTGGCCCTATAGCATATAAAGACTGTATTATTTGAAAGCCTGTACCTAAAGGATCACTCCACGGATCTAAAAATGAGGTTATTCTATCCATACGATATGGAGCGATAGCAATAAGTATTACAACTCCTATTACTCCTATAACTCCTAAAATATAGAAAAACTTCATATTAACTCCAGCGATAAAAAGTAAGGCAATAATTGAGACCATTAAAACTAGCCCTGTACCTAAGTCAGGTTGTAACATAATAAGGGCAAAAGCAAGGAGGGCGATTCCAAGTATGGGAATAACTCCTTTTTTGTAACTTTTTAAAAACTTATTACTATTAACTAAGTATTTACTAGTAAATATTATTAAGGCTAGCTTTATAAACTCACTTGGTTGTACACCAAATGGTCCTATACCAAACCAACTACGACTACCATTTCTAATGCTACCTATACCTGGTATTAAAACTAAAATTAATAATAAAAAGCAAATACCTAAGATGATATTTGCCTTACGAAAATAGATATTGTAATCTATCTTACTAACTATATACATTATTATAAATCCTATTACTGTAAATAATGCTTGTTGTTTCACATAGTGAAAACTATCGTGAAACTTATACTCGGCCCAAATACTTGAAGCTGAATAAATCATTATAAGTCCAAATGTTACTAAGAGTATTACTGTGATTAATAAAGGCAAAGATAAACCTTTCTTTTTCATCTAATCACTCTTTTCTATAACCATACTCCAAAAATAATACCACTCATGGCAAGTAATAGTCCAAAGACTACAAATAACTTAACAATATCTATTTCTTGCCAACCAAGTTTTTCAAAATGATGATGTAAAGGTGTCATTAAGAATAACTTTTTATGGAAGAATCTTAACCAAAACACTTGTAAAATAACAGATAATGTTTCTATTACAAAGACTCCTGCAACTACAAGTAAAGTAAGTTCTCTATGAGTAAGTATGGCAACTGCACCCATAACACCACCTAAAGCAAGAGAACCAGTATCACCCATAAATATTTTTGCAGGATGAGTATTATAAACTAAGAAACCAACTAATGCTCCAACTAAAACTAAACAAAAGATGCCAATATCTTCAAACCCTACTACAAAAGATATAAGGGCAAAAGCAATGAAAGCAACTGCTGATAAACTACCTGCAAGGCCATCTAGTCCATCAGTTAAATTAACAGCATTAGATGCCCCTATTAGAATAAATAATATAAATAATCCATATAACCAAGTAAGTTCTATATCAATACCAAGAGTACCTACTACAAAAGATGTCTGTCCACCATTTTTCATATAAATATAGAAAAATATTGTTGAAATAATTACTTGACCTAATAATTTTTGATAAGTAGTAAGTCCTTCGTTGTTATGTTTTTTTAATGATAAGAAATCATCTAAAAAACCAATGATAGCAAAACCTAAGAAAACTACTAAAACTATCGCTAAATTATCAGAATAAGGAATTTTATCAGTAATTAAAAGTCCTATCGTAATTAATATAGTTGGTATAATAAAGATTAATCCTCCCATAGTAGGAGTACCTTCTTTTTGTCTATGGGAATAACCTACATAACTACTTATTCTCTGCCCTACTTTTAACTTTCTTAAAAGAGGTAAAAGAATAAGGCCTAAAACTACACTAAATAAAAATCCAATCATAATTGCAAATACTGCTTTTGTAAGTAATAACATGACTTATCGCCTCTTTCTTCAAGTATTATAGCATAAGTGTTTTTGTTATTCTATATATATTTTATTATTTGACTTTCTCTTGTCATTTAATTTTATGATTAAATATTATTTTTAGACTAATTACCTAACATTAATTTAACTGTACTACCATCTTCAAGACGAGTTCCAGCTTTAGGGGACTGACTTATTATCACATCTCCACTACCAGAGTATTCTATAGAAAAGTGTTCAAGTGCTTTTTTCGCTTCATCAGGACTCTTACCTACAACATTTTTAACTTTATAATAGACTTTATCAGTCCATTCATAGTCTTTTTCTACTCCACCTTCTTGTTTTTCTATTCCTAAAGCATCAATTATATCTAAAAGAATTCTTCTTGCAATAGGAGTAGTTGTATAACTAGAAAGTAAGGCTGTATCTTTAGGATTATCTATAGCGATATAAAGGACTGCTTCAGGATTATTAGATGGAACAATACCAACAAAAGACATTATATAGTTATTAGCAAGATAACTACCATTAACAGCTTTCTGGGCTGTACCAGTTTTACCACCTATTCTATAACCATCAATATAAGCAGATTTACCACCACCTAAGGCAACAACTGTCTCTAAAGCATATCTCATAATCTTACTTGTATCTTCACTTATAACTCTTCTTATTTCTTTCTTACTATTATGTTCCATTACATTACCAGTCTCTGGTTCTAGTATATTTTTTAAAACATAAGGCTTTAGTAATATACCTCCATTAATAACGGCCGATATCGCTCTTACTTGTTGTATAGTCGTCTATTAAATGAAACTTTCTACCTAAATTATCGGAGAATGTATTTATGCTTTCTCCTGTTTTCATATAAATATCTAGTTTTATCTTTTTATTCTCTTCTTTATAAACATAAATTCTATCAATTAGTTCATTAAAAACATC
>CALVVC010000121.1 GCA_944363755.1 uncultured Bacilli bacterium | reverse complement strand
TCTTTATAAGGTAAATTATAGTGAATTGCAAGATGCTTTAAGTACATCACTACTTGCTCTACCACCCTTTTATCAGCTTTTCTCATTACCTCTTCTTTAAATTCATAATCACCCATAACCTCATCCCCTTTTGATGGCTACATTATATCATATTTTTACAAAAAAATAAAGTCCTAATTGGACTTATTCTTAAGTATATAGTTATATGAGTCTTTACACATATCTTCTATACCATATTCTGCAATAAAACCTAATTCTTTATGAGCTTTAGTAGGATCTGCGTAACATGCTGCGATATCACCTGGACGTCTATCTACTATTTTATATGGTACTTCAACATTATTTACTTTTTCAAAAGTATTAACTAAATCTAGGACACTATAGCCTGTTCCTGTTCCTAAGTTATAGTACTCTATTCCTTTAAAGTTAATACTTTTTTCTAAAGCTTTTAAATGGCCTTTAGCAAGATCAACTACGTGGATATAGTCTCTTACTCCTGTACCATCATGAGTATCATAGTCATTTCCAAAGACACTTAAAATAGGTAACTCTTTATTTGCAACTCTAACAATATATGGCATTAAATTATTTGGAATACCATTAGGTTTTTCTCCTATTAAGCCACTCTTATGGGCTCCTATTGGATTAAAATATCTAAGTACAATTATAGATAAATCTTTATCTGCTTTAGAAACATCAGCAAGAATTCGCTCTATCATTAACTTTGTTGTACCATAAGGATTTGTTGTAGATAGTGGGAAATCTTCTTTAATTGGTAATTCTTTAGGACTACCATAAACTGTCGCACTTGATGAAAAGACAAGATTATGACAATTTGCCTCTTTCATTACTTCTAACAATGTAAGAGTTGAATCTAAATTATTACGATAATACTTTAGTGGTTCTCTTACTGATTCACCTACTGCTTTGTAACCTGCAAAATGGATAACAGCATCTATTTTATTTTCTTTAAATACTGCTTTTACTTTTTCTTTATCACAGGCATCAATCTCATAAAATTTAGGCTTTTTAGAAGTTATTTCTTCTATTTTTTCTAAAACATCAATACTAGAGTTAGATAAGTTATCAACAATAATAACATCATAATTAGCATTTAATAACTCTACACAAGTATGACTACCGATGAAGCCTAAACCACCAGTTACTAATATTTTCATTTTTTATCATCTCCTCATATATTTATGATATCACACATATAATTTTTGTGAATAGAAAATTTGCAAAAATTACTTGACGAAGTTAGAAAACAATGGTAATATAGTATCAGTTTTAAAGAAAGACCAGTAGCTGCGCTCGTAGCTCAGTTGGATAGAGCGTTTGGCTACGAACCAAAAGGTCAGGGGTTCGAATCCCTTCGAGCGCACCATTATATCGGGAAGTGGCTCAACTTGGTAGAGCACTTGGTTTGGGACCAAGGGGTTGCAGGTTCAAATCCTGTCTTCCCGACCAGTTAGATTATTAAAGAACTGTTAAGAAGTTATATTTAACTCTCAACAGTTCTTTTTTTAGTTAATACATTAGTTTCTTTTGGTAATATATTATTCATAATCTCTTCTTCTAGTTTAAACATTTTATCTAAACTGTCTACCCATCTTATAACTTTTGTACCATGATTTATTTCTATAAGAATACCATACACTATATCTTCAAAAACAGTCATCTCATTTGTATCATCATCTATATAATAATAACTATATTTTTTTAAAACATCATCTATATATATCATTTCTCCATCTTGATTTTTCGCATATAAAGTATTTAACTTTTTTATACTTTTATTCTTTAAATCGCATATATATTGATTATTATTTTGGTGATAAAAAAGATAGTCTTTTATTTTATCATATTTAGAAGTTTCTACTTCTATTATTTTTTCTGCTTCTTTTGTATATATTCCAACTTTAGTTTCATTTCCTAAAATTATAGTATTGTCTCTTTCATCATACCAAACTTTTTCTACTATTAAATCAGTAATATTTTTTTTACTAATTCTTGCATATGTTCCTTCTTTTGTTATTATTTTAAAAATAGATGGTCTTATTTCTTCTATATTTTCTGCTCTCAAACCATCCTTAAAATCCATTTCATATTCTTTTTTAGATATATCATAAATTGCACATACTCCATTTACATCTTTTAAAAACAATGATGTTTCAGATATTATTTTTATAAATGTAACTTCTTCTTGATAAGGATAAACTATATCATATTCAGTATTTATTACTCCATATTTTCCATCTTTATATATAATTGCTAAACCAAATTTATATTGTGACATTGCATCCCAATTTTTGGTAGTAATTAATGGTGAATTTTTATAGCTTTTTGTATCTTTATAGCATCCACCTCTATTTGGTAATTTATAATTATTTTCGTTATAATAAATGGTTTTAGATACTTCATCCAAATATAAACCTTCACCAATAGGAAAAACATTATTAGACAGATGATTTTTATAATGATAATAATTAGCTTGATAATTAGATGCTTTCCAACAACTATCATATGGACATAAATATATTCTTTCATTTCGTTCACAATCACGTAAAACTGTTCCTGTATCAATATCTATTATTTTATATTTAGGAGATATTCTATCATCATCGACTGATATTACTAGTAAATTATTAAGCTTATGCAAAACACTATCTATATAAAATTCATTAGATTTTTTATATGTTTCTAATAGTTCATCATCTAATTTTCTTGGTATAATTCTTTCCACTTTCATTTTCTTCACTCCCTTTAATTTCTTGTAATATATTAAATACATCCTTATTGATAGTAGCAATAGTTTCTTCTAATAGCCTTTGATAATTATATTCTCCTAAGAAAGTTTTTATAAAAAGTCTATATTGTTTTAACCATGGTTCTGTTACTTTTTCATTATAATCCACTACCGTATGTCTTATATAGTAATCTATATATCTTATAGTCTCTGTAATTTCAATTGGA
>CALVVC010000120.1 GCA_944363755.1 uncultured Bacilli bacterium | reverse complement strand
AAATAGTTATTATAACTATATAGCCAGTTGAAATCAATGTGTTTTGTATGTAAAAAGAGGACTTCATATTTTTGAGGCCCTCTTCTTTTAGGTTGCGGACAACGTCCGCGGTATGTTATAATCTTATTAAGATTAGTTGCTTTAATATGAATAAAGGTATCTTAAGAATAAGAGAGGTAGATTTTAATGAAAAGATTATTGTTAGAGACAAGTTTTAGTAAGATATATATGATAGTAATGGTTATAATAACATTATTAATATTAGGAGGGTATTTTTCTTATGCCATGTTTACAGTAAGTAAGGAAAAAGGTAATGCTATTAGTATTGTTACTGGTAATTTAGATTATGAATTATTAGTAGATGGTGAAGAAAGTAATAAATTAGTAGTAGGTGCAAATACAACAAAAGAATTTACTATTACTTTAAGTAATATTAATAATAGACCTGCAAGATTTAATTTTTATTATATAGGAGAGTTGCCTTTAGGAGTAGAAGCAGGTTATGTTACAGGAAGTGGTATTAATGTTCCTCCAGAAGAAATAGGAACAAACTTAGAGAAAGTAGATACAAGTGGAAGTAGTAATGTATATAAAATAACAGTAGTAAATAATAGTGATAGTGAAGTAACAATAAATTTGGGAGTTAATGTAGGACTAGATTATAATGATTTAAGTTTAGAAGATAATCAACACTTATTTGAGAAGAGTAATTTTATATGGAATGTATTATTAGAAAATGGGATGGGGTCTAATGGAGATTACTATGATGATGGAACAGATACTTTTATAACTGGAGAAGATCCTAATAACTACATCTGGTATAGTGGAAAGTTATGGAGAGCAGTGTCTGTTAATAATGAAGAGAAGACAACAAAGTTAGTAACCCAGTGGAATATAAGTGCAATATCTTATTCAAGTGGTAGTACTGCATTTGAAGGTAGTTATATGGAAGATTGGTTAAACGATACAAGTGTAGATGGTTTCTTAGGTAATTTAAGAGATTATGAGAATTTCATTGTAACAGATGCAGTATGGGATGCGACACTTGATGCAACTAGCTTAGGAAGTATAACAAGACCAAATGGGGAGGAAACAGTAACAGATGCCGTAGGACTTTTAAATATGTATGAGTATCAATCTAGTAATAACGGAGGAACTAATGGCTATTTAAATAATGGACTTCATTGGTGGACATTAACACCATATAGTTCGTCTTACGTGCGTCTTGTGAGCATCAGTGGCAGCGCGAACGGCAGTGCGTCCCTTGCGTACGGCGTCCGTCCATCTATAAATCTAAAATCTAACGTGAAAATTGTAGATGGTGATGGGACAATATATAATCCTTATCGTTTAAACGGGGATAATGATACTAATCTATCTGGAACACTACTTTCAAGTAGATATAGTGGGGAATATATAAAATTTGGTAATGATGAAAATAATCTATATAGAATAGTAAGTCATGAAAATGGTACAGGAACAAAGATAACCAGTACCGAGCCGCTAAAGAGTTCTGGGACTTTTATAACGAGAGCATTAGGAAATGTAAATTATTCAAACAGTACAACAATAGGTGCATTTTTAAATGGCGACTATCTAACAAATTATGTAGATAGTAGTTATAGTAATATGATAGAAGATAGTACAACTTGGTACCTTGGAACAGTAGGGGATGGAACGTCGTATAAACTAGCAAAATATACAGATATCAATATGAGTAGTACAACTACATCAACTACAAGTGCCAAAGTAGGTTTACTTCGTATAGGAGAATTAATGGCAGGACAATTTGATAGATACGGAAATAATACATTTTATTGGACTTTAACACCATATAGTGCGTCTCTCGTGCTTTTTGTGTACAACTATGGCAACGCGATCTACTACAATCCGTCCTATGCGCTTGGCGTCCGGCCATCCATGAATCTGAAATCTAATGTAGTGATAACAGGAGGAGATGGAACTAAAGATAATCCTTTTACCTTAGGACTTAGCAACGGACAGTTCTAATTAAAGTGTTGGAAAACAAAGGGAAAATAGATATAAAAGTACGACCAACAGTATATGAATTGGTAGCAAAGATGATTAAATGAAGAAAAAGTGTAACTTTTGATACTAAAAGTTACACTTTTTATATAAATTAATACACGACAAAAAGAACTTTAATTCTTTCAATTTTTTTAGATGTCATAAAGAATAAAAGAAAAGGGTAGTCTAATGTATCTCGAGGAGTTAAAGGCAAGATGAAATAGAGTAAGTCCTGTGTTAAATAAAGACATTACTCTTTTCTTTATTCTAACTCCATTTTGAATAAAGTGTTTATGAGTAGTTATTTTTACTTTTTTATAACATTTTGTGTTTTTAGAATAATCTGCACCTAATATAGTTAAGAAAAGAATTGTAAAACAGGTTATAGAATACATTGAGGTAAAATAATCTAATCCTGCTTTAACAACGGACTCTATATAAAACCCGTTAGATTTTTGATTTTTAAATAAAGTTTCAATAGAACCAAAACGGTAACCATAATCTTTAATGGCTCTTTTAGGATCTCCGTTAGTGACAATAATCCAAGGCTCATCAACACTATCTTTTTTACTAATAACTATGTTAGTTTTATAAGAGTAATTAGTAAGTAAAACATCTCTAAAAATTCTAGAGTGATACATAAGAGGTTTTATATCTTCAATAAATTTCCAAATCCTATGACCCTCTTTTTTATCATAAACAAATACTTTAATGTTATTTTTTAGTCTAATACAGAAAGTATGTCCTAATGAATCAATGTGTTGCATCAAAGAAATGGATTTAAACCATCTATCGGCAAGAAATATTAATTTATAGGAAGAATCAAAAAGATTAGAAACATAAGAAATACCTTCTTTAATCAGTTCTTCACTAAAAGCATCAGAGTCATCATTATCTTTAAAACATCTAAACCATAAAGGAATACCTTGTTTACCAACTCTCATAGTAA
>CALVVC010000119.1 GCA_944363755.1 uncultured Bacilli bacterium | reverse complement strand
TAGTCAGACTGTTATCTCTTTCTTACCATTATACCAAGCATCAACAATAATAGGAGTAACTATGTTATCTATAACTTTATCAACACGCCTTGCCCCAAATTTAGGATAATTACTTTCTTCTATAACTTTATCCACAATCTTTGGGGAAAAAGTTATCTTTAAATCCTTCTTTTTAAATCCTTCTATTAAAATATCCAATCTTTTTTCCACAATTTTCCTAATAACATCACTACTTATATCATTAAAGTAATATATCTTCCCAATTCTATTAACAAATTCTACCCCTAAAAACTCTTCTATATCTATATTATTTTTACTTTCTGTAAAACCAATAGAATCTTTCGTATACCCTAAATTAGTAGTCATAAAAAGAAATACATTATCAAATCTAACCTTTCTTCCTCTTGAATCAGTCAATACTCCTTCATCAAGCACTTGTAAGAAAAGTTTCATTACTTCACTACTTGCCTTTTCTATCTCATCTAATAAAATAACACAGTGGGAATGCATTCTAATTGTATCTAAAACAGTTAAATGATTATCAAAGCCCACATAACCTGGAGGAGACCCTATAATTTTACTAATTGTATGTGCCTCTTTATACTCACTCATATCTAATCTTATAAAATTAGTCTCTCCATATAAAAGTTTTGCAAACTCTTTGACTAATAAAGTCTTACCAACTCCAGTTCTACCACAGAATAAAAAAGATTCTATATGAGGCTTATCCCTAAATCCAAGTCTTATTTTCTTAACTCTTTTTACTAAATCAGTAATAATTTCATCCTGTCCCAAAACTATCTTTTTTAAATTTTTATCTAAATCATTTATAATCTTTCTACTACTCTTATTAATCTCATAAACAGGTATCTTAGTTTTTAAATATATAACATCTGCAACCATCTCTTTAGTTATTTTCTTAGGTTTCTTTTTAGTCATTAAATTAAGTTCTAATTCATTCTTCTTAGTAAGTAAATCTTTCTCTTTTTCTTTATAAGATGATGCTAAATCAAAGTCTTGTTTCATAATCGCTTTCTTTTTATTACTTATAACTTTACTTAATTCTGTATTAATTTTACTAAGTATCGTATCATTTTTACTTTCTAAAAGTGCTGCTTTAGTACACACTTCATCTAATATATCTATAGATTTATCAGGTTGATAATAATCATATATATACATATCACTAAGATTAACGATTAAATCTATAATATCATCACTTATACTAACAAAGTGATATGCTTCATATAAAGGTTTAAGTTTTTTTAATATTTCTTTAGTCTTATCTTTAGTAGGCTCTTCTATCATAATAATCTGAAATCTTCTATTTAAAGCCTTATCTTTTTCTATAAAGTTATGATATTCATAAGTAGTAGTCGCTCCAATAACTCTAATCTTACCTCTTGCTAAAGCAGGTTTAATAATGTTAGATGCATCTATCGCCCCTTCCGCACCACCTGCTCCTACAATAGTATGTACTTCATCAATAAATACAATAATATCATCATTTTCTTCAAGTTCTTTAAGTATTTTAGAAACTCTTTCTTCAAACTCTCCTCGATATTTTGTCCCCGCTACTAAATTAGCCATAGGAAGAGAAAGAATTGTTTTTCCTTTAAGAAGTTTAGGAACATTACCATCTACTATTCTTCTAGCAAGCTCTTCAACAATAGCCGTCTTCCCAACCCCTGCTTCTCCAATTAGTAAAGGATTATTTTTACCTCTTCTACATAATATTTCTATTAAACTTTTAATCTCATCATCACGTCCTATAACAGGATCAACTTCATTACTTACAATTTTCTTATTAAGATTAATAGCAAAGTCTTCTACAAGTAATTTCTTATGTAATGCTTTATGACTAACTTTAGAATCTTTTGATATAAAGTTATATATTTCATTTACATCTATATTAAGACCTATCAAAAGTCTAATTGCCACACCCTCTCCTTCTTCAAGTATAGAAAGTAATAACTCATTAACACTAACTTCTACTTCGCCTTTTTCTTTACTATTTAAAATAGCAGTCTCTATAACTCTTTTTAATAAAGGAGTGTATAAAAACCACTGATTCGCTTCCTTACCAACCCCTACAATTCTTATAAGTTCACTTTTAAATATTTCATAAGTTATATTATAAGAAGCTAATACTTTTGTTATTTCTAAATCTTTCATTGAAAGTATCGAAAGAAACAAATGTTCACTTCCAACATAAGGATGTCTTAAATTATTCATTTCTTTCTTAGCAAGTATTAAAGCTTTCTGTGCTTCTTCACTAAATCTTGAAAACATAAAATTCCTCCAATCAATATTATTGTAAAGATTTTTACATACTTTAATCAAGAAATAGAAGCCCCAAAAAAATGACAAAAAAAAGACCCCTAGGGGTCGAAATATACTATATGATTAGTAATAATACTGTAAATACAATAAATGCTAATACAAGTAAAGCCACTAATAATTTCCAAATATACTTAAACCAATCTTTATAAGATGTATTAGTATAAGCAAGTGTTAACATAAGTGGAATACTAGTAGGTGCAACTAATGTTACAATACCATATATTGCCTGGAATATTACAGCAATAAGTTGATAATTTTTAGTTTCAGTAACAACGCTTACAAAATATGGTAACACACTATAAAATGCATAAAGTGGATCACCATTAAAGATACTAGAAACTAATATAACTAATCCAGTAGTAAAGATATTAAATCCTTTAGTTAATCCTAAAATGAATTTATAGATAACTAATTGATATGGATCATAAGTAGTAAGTACTAAACATGTATAAATTATCAATACAATTAAAGCAGGTACTAATGCACGTCTAACACCTTTACCAAATCCTTCAAATACGTCATCCCATTTAATTTTATAAACAAATTTAAGAATAACGATTGCAAGCAACATTAAAGTTATTAATTCTAGTAAAGTAAAATATCCAAATGCACTGATTGCACCTAAAATCTTACCAAA
>CALVVC010000118.1 GCA_944363755.1 uncultured Bacilli bacterium | reverse complement strand
TTTAAATAAACTTTTGTAATACTTTTATTAACACATATCTTAAATAATGATATAATATTATCAATTTATATAAGGAGGTTTAAGTATGACTTTAGAAGAAAAAAACTATCTTTATATTTCCCCAAGTATTATTAAAGGTGGTGCAAGATTAATTAGTAATTATGATACTTTAAAATTGTATGAAAATATAGATGATAATACTTCAAAATTTGCAAAAAAAGAAATTGTTAATTTAATTTCTAAAACTAATTATAATAATGAAGAAGCAAAAAGATATTTAAATTTTAATTTGATTTTTTGTGGAGATTTTGATGATTTACCAAATAATATGGGAAGTCCTATTGATTTTATAATGAATAATAAAGAAAGAATTGTTGCAGTATATAAATATGTCAAAGATACTGAGCAAAGAGAATTTTTTATTGGATTTTCACAAACTGAAACAATCTATAAATATGGTTATCTTTATTTAAGTTTAGCAAAGCTATTAGAAGAATTCAATAAAAATAAGGTTAAATATGAAATAGATACTACAGTAGATAAAAATACATCTTCTCTTTATAGAGATGATACCTCTACTAAATTTGTAATTAGTTATAGTCTAGAAAATAAGTTAGAAAGCGAAAAAGGAAATCAACTAAAGAAAGTAAGAAAGGAGATATAAGTAAATGAATAAACAATATTCGCAAGATGAACTAAATCAAATTCTTTTAGCAAAACCATTAAATGAGTTTTATTTAGCTATAATAGAAAATAAACAAGAACTTTTAACTGATGAAGAATATAATGAAATAACTAAAAGAGATAAAACTATATGTGGAGATAATAAAGATGAAATTGGATGTTTATTTAAAAAAATTCAAATAGATGAACACCCAAAAGATTTTGCTCCTGATTTAATGAAAGTAATGTATAGTTTAGCCCAAATAAGACATATGGCTATCTTAACAATAATTGGTGATGATATCTACGATATAGGTAATGCTAAATTTGAAGATTTAAAAAGAAATAAAATTATTTATTATGATAATTTAACAAATTATTATGATGAAACAAATGCTAGAATAAAATTATTTACAAAAGAAGAAGAACCACAATTAACACAAAAAACTGCTTTATTAGATGTAGATGATGAAACAGTTATTTATGAATATGAAAGTTCTCATCTAAATCAAAAAGAAAATGAAGATTTAACTAAAGCTTTCTTTGATGAAATTAAAGGAAAAACATATACTTTAAAAAGAAAGTAATAACGTAGCATTTATCATAAAAATCATCCTACTAGGAAAGGATGATTTTTATATTTAAATTTCAAATAAATTGAAGAAATTTCTAAAATGGTGCCACAAAAGAGCTTATTTCAACCAACAACAACTTTTAAAATCAACATAATATTATTATAAATTTTATCCATTTTCTTTTAATACCTTTTCAACTTCACTAATTAATTGTTCTTTATTAGGAATATAATAAGTATAAGTTGAAGCAAAAATATTATTAGATAAACCACCTAAAGCATATTCTAAGGCAACTTTATCTTTTTCGGCACATAATATAATACCTATTGGCTTTCCATCATCCTCGCTATTTATTACTTTTTCATAATAATTTAGATACATATTCATTTGTCCTAAATTTTCTGCTTTTAACTTATTCATTTTTAAATCAATTAAAACATAAGATTTAAGAAACTTATTATAAAATACCATATCAACATAATAATCTGTATTATTAAGTGTTATTCTTTGTTGACTTCCAACAAACATAAAACCTTTACCTAATTCAAGCAAAAAATCTTCTATATGCCTAATTAATTTATATTCTAAATCTTTTTCTAAAAGTGGTTTAGGTTCTTTTATTCCAAGAAATTCAAAAACATAAGGCTCTTTTATAATATCACTTGGATTATTTACCACTTGACCTTCTTTTGATAGTTCTAACACTTTTTTCTTGTTATTTTTGCCATCTGAAAGAAGTAATCTTTCAAATAAAGATGTATCTAATTGTCTTTGTAATTCTCTAACAGACCAATTAGAATTAATACATTCTGTTTCATAAAAATTTCTTTTTGCATCATCTTTAATTGCTATTAGTTCAACATAATGTGACCAACTTAATGATTCGTTTACCATACCATAATCAGGATATACGTTATAAAACCATCTCATATAGGTTAAATTAGTAAGTGAATAGCCTTTACCTAGAAGTTTTGTTAATTCTTTAGATAATTCTTTTAAAACTTCTTTACCATACTCTAATCGATTATTATCTTCGTTTTCATGTTTAACAATAATTCTTCCTATATTCCAATATACATAAGTTATTGATTTATTAATTTCTTTTGCTAAATTTGATTTTACTTCATTTACCATAGCACTAATTTCTAAGACAAGTGAATTATTTTTTTCTAACATAATTGCTCCTTTCTAAATTCTTCAGACGCGTCTGAAGAATATCAAAACTTTAATATTATTTTACCATATAATAACCAGTTAATATATTACTTTTTTATTTTCAAATAGAAAGTTCAAAAAAGCAAGCTAGAAACGCCTAACTTGCTTAGATGGCATCGAAAGATACACCATCGTCATTCACTTGTAATTACACTATAGCTGGTAAAATCATATAATAGTTTTATAACATATATTTTATTAATTTAATAAATCATTTTTAAGAAAATTGAAAAAGGCCTAAGTTTTCTAAACTTTACTATATACATATCGATAAATGATATACACTATTTATTAATAAAATACAATACTTTTTGAATAACTTTTTAATTATAATCAATACTAACTGATATTCGATCTCTTGCAACACAAATTCCGCTTTTAATAATATAACATTCAACATAATGTGGTCCATAAAAATTAGTAGTTTCATTTAAATAATTTGTTCCTTTTTTTATTTGACCTCTTATACAATCTCTGCGTATAGCTTCATATCCAACATTTCTAACTTTCCAATAAATATCATATGGTTTAGGAATATTATT
>CALVVC010000117.1 GCA_944363755.1 uncultured Bacilli bacterium | reverse complement strand
GAAATTGAGAAAATGAGAAAAGAAGCAGAAGAAAATAAAGAAGCAGATCAAAAACGTAAAGAAGAAGCAGATCTTAAAAATGAAGCTGAACAACTTGTTTTCCAAACAGAGAAATCACTTAAAGATTTAGGAGATAAAGTTGATAAGAAAGAAAAGTTAGAAGCAGAAGATTTAATTAAAGACTTAAGAGAAGCATTAAGTAAAAATGACTTAGATGATATTAAAGCTAAGAAAGATAAATTACAAGAGAAAGCTATGGCACTTGCTACTAAAGTTTATGAAAACGTTCAAAAAGAAAATCAAGCAAATGCTAACAATAGTGAAGATACATCAGATAAAAAAGACGATATAAAAGATGCAGATTTTGAAGAAAAATAAAAGAATAGAAAGGAAAAATGAGAAGTAGTGCTATGTTTAGGACTACTTCTTGTTAATAATAATATGGATAAACTAATAAAAAGAGAAGAAGTTAAAGATGTTGATAAATGGGATATAGAAAGTGTCTATAAGAGTCTTGATGAATATAATAAAGATTATAATGTAGTAAAAGATAATATTAGTACTTTAGGAAAAATGCAAGATACATTTTTAAATAATAGTACATCTTTCAAAGAGTTTTTACTAATAGACAGTAAGACAGCTAGATTAATAGCAAAACTATATACTTATGCAACTCGTAAATATGATGAAGATACAGGAAACTCTACTTATCAAGAACTTTATGGAAAAATTAATAATTTATATCAATCTTATAATGAAGCTACGTCTTTTGTTGTTCCTATGATTTTAGAACAAGATAAAGATACTATTATGGGATATTTAGATAAAGAAAAAGAACTTGTTTCTTTTAGACATCAAATGTTAGATATATTAAGATACAAAGAACATACTTTATCTAAAGAAGAGGAGCATATTATAACAGCTTTTTCTAAAGTATTAGATAGTAGTAGTGATACAGCTGACTTTCTAATGGATACAGACATGAAGTTTGGTAATATTAAAGATGAAAATGATAAAGAAATAGAGCTTACTTCTAGTAATTATAGTACTTTGCTATACTCTAAAAATAGAAGAGTAAGGAAAGATGCTTTTATTAATTATCATAAAGTATATGGTAACTTTAAAAATACTTTAACATCAACTTTAGCATCTACTTGTGAAGCGTTATCAGTATCTAGTAAGCTTAAGAAATATACCTCAAGTATGGAGGCAAGTCTTTTTGATGACTTTATTCCTACTAAGCTTTATGATAATTTAATTAAAGTAGTTCATAATAATCTACCTAGTCTTTATAAGTATTTTGAAGTGAAGAAAAAAATACTTGGCTTAGATGAATTCCATTTATACGATGGTTACGTTAGTACAGTTAAAAATATAGATAAAAAATATAGTTTTCTAGAAGGAGAAAAACTAGTTAAAGAAGCTTTAAGTGTTTTAGGGGAAGAGTATAGTAGAGAACTTAATAAAGCTTTTACTGACAGATACATTGATAAGTACCCTAATCTTAATAAAAGAAGTGGAGCCTATTCATCAGGAAGTTATGATACTAAACCATTCGTTTTATTGAACTATACTAATGAATATAATGATGTTTCAACATTAGCTCATGAATTAGGACATTCTATGCATACTTATTTTTCTAATCATTACAATTCTTATGAAAATTCAGGATATCCTATATTTTTAGCAGAAATAGCTTCTACAGTAAACGAATTATTGCTTTCTTATTATATGGAAGATAATGCTAAAACTAAAGATGAAAAACTATTCATTTTAAATGAAAGACTTGATATGTTTAAGGCGACTGTTTTTAGACAAACTATGTTTGCAGAGTTTGAAAAACATATTCACGAATTAACTGATAAGAAAGAAGTATTAACTAGTGATGGTATTTGTAACTATTATTATGAATTAAATAAATTGTATTTCGGTTCTAATGTAGTAGTTGATGATGAAGTTAGATATGAGTGTTTAAGAATACCACATTTCTATACACCATTTTATGTGTATAAATATGCAACTGGTTTATCTATAGCAAGTTATATTGTTAAAAATATTTTAAATAATACTCCTAACTTTAAAGAAAAATATTTAGAGTTCTTAAAGAGTGGAGGAAGAGATTATCCTTTAGAAGTATTGAAAATCATTGATATAGATTTAACTGATACTAAAGTATTTGATGAAGCGATGGAAATGTTTAAAGAAACATTAGATAAGTTTATATCTTTAAATAAATAATAAAGTCTATATTAGAAGGAAGGTGTAGTATATGGCAACTAAAAGAGACTATTATGAAGTGTTAGGTGTATCTAAAAGTGCTACTAAAGACGAGATAAAAAGTGCCTTTAGAAAGCTTGCTAAGAAATATCATCCTGATATAAGTAAAGAAGAAAATGCTGAAGAGAAGTTTAAAGAAGTTCAAGAAGCATATTCTGTTCTTTCTGATGATAATAAACGTCGTCAGTATGATCAATTCGGTCATGCTGGTGTAGGAGGAGCAGGCGCTAGTTCTGGCTTTGGAGGCTTTAATGGAGCAGGCTTTGGTTTTGATGCAAGTGATTTAGGCGATATCTTTGATGACTTATTTGGTGGTGGCTTTGGTTTTGGAGGCTCAAGTAGAAGTCGTGGAGGTAGTAGAGCAAGACGTGGTAGTGACGTGTTAATGCAAGTAGAACTTACCTTTGAAGAAGCTATCTATGGATGTGAGAAAGATTTTGACTTAGATGTTGTAACAGAATGTGATAAATGTGATGGTAAAGGTGGTTTTGGAGAAGAGACTTGTTCTAGATGTCACGGTAGTGGTACTATTACTAGCGAACAAAGAACAATACTTGGCTCATTCATGACTAAGACAACCTGTCCAGAGTGTAATGGTAAAGGTAAAACATATAAAGAGACATGTAGTAAATGTCGTGGTAAAGGACAAGTTAAATCTCATAAGACTATCACTGTAAATGTTCCTAGTGGAATAGATAATGGTGAAAGACTAAGAGTACC
>CALVVC010000116.1 GCA_944363755.1 uncultured Bacilli bacterium | reverse complement strand
GCTGGTTTTATTAACTTAAGTTTTAAAGATGAGTTATTAACAGAATATGTGGAAAAAGTTATTAATAGTTCCACAAAAGATGTGGAAAAACTTAATAAAGAAAGAATTATCATCGACTATGGTGGTGCGAATATTGCTAAAACTCTTCATGTTGGACACCTAAGAAGTGCAAATATTGGAGAAGCTTTAAAAAGATTAGCAAGACATCTTGGTAAAGAAGTAATATCAGATGTTCATTTTGGTGATATAGGTCGTCAATCTGGTATGGTAATATATGAATTAAAAGAAAGATATCCTAATCTTAACTATTTTAGTGGCAAAGAAGAGGCTACTTGGGATGAATTACCTATTAAAGGAGAAGACCTAGAAGAAATATATCCTACAGCAAGTATCAAAGCCAAAGAAAATGAAGATATAATGGATGAAGTAAGAGAAATAACGGCCGAGTTAGAATCAGGTAAAAATAAAGGATATGTTGCTTTATGGAATAAAGTAAAAGAACTATCAGTAAAAGACATAAAAGCAATTTATAAAGAATTAAATACCGACTTTGATTTATGGGAAGGAGAAAGTGATGCTTATCCATATATTAAAGAAACTATTGATACTATGGAAAAATCTGGTTATTTAATAGAAAGTGAAGGTGCTAAAATAATTGAAGTAATAAAAGAAGATGATAAAGCTCCAATGCCTCCTTTAGTTGTAATTAAAAGTAATGGAGCAACTCTATATGCTACAAGAGAACTAGCCACAATAACTTCACGTATGAAAAGATTTAATCCTAAAGAAATATGGTATGTAGTAGATTCACGTCAAGGACTTTATTTTGAACAAGTATTTAGAGCATCATATAAAACAGGATTAGTTTCTAAAGATACAGTTTTAGAGTATTATGGTTTTGGAACAATGAATGGAAATGATGGTAAGCCATTTAAAACAAGAGATGGAAATGCTGCAACTTTAAAAAGCTTAATAGCAAGTGTTAAAGAAGAAATACTTACTCATATGAATAAAGATATAGAAAGTAAAGAAGAAACTGCTAAAAAAATAGCCATCGCTGCCATAAAATATGCAGACTTCTTACCTAATAGAACAACAGACTATATCTTTGAGCCTAGTAAATTCATTGATGTTGAAGGTAAAACAGGACCTTACATTTTATATAACACTATTAGAATGAAATCTATCTTAAAGAAAGCTAAAGAGCAAGGTATAAACTATAGTAATTACTGTAATAACCAAAGAGGAACAGAAAAAGAAATTATACTTTTATTAATGGAGAAGAATAATATTTTACATAAAGCCTATAATAATAAAGATTTAAGTTCTATAGCAGATTACCTATATAATTTAACTAGTCTTTATAGTAGATTTTATGAAGAAAATCATATATTGACAGAAAATGATGAAAAACTAAGAGAAAGTTGGCTTACATTAACAAAATTAGTAAAAGAAACTAATGAAGAATTACTTGATATTCTTGCTATAGAAGTACCAGAGAAGATGTAATGCTAAAAGAAAAGTTATATTATTTACACTTACTCCATCTATCTAAAAAAGATATTCCTTATACCTTCAATCCTAAATATATTAAAGAAGAAGAAAAACTATATAAGTTATATGGTAAGTCAAAAAGTTTACCTAACTCATTAAATCTAATAGTAGTTAGTGATACTCATGGCTCTTTAGAAGAAAATGCCTTTAAAGATTATTTAAGTAAGCATCAAAATTATGATATTTGTATTCTTTTAGGAGATCATAGTACAAAAGATATAGAGATTATTTTAAAATATATAGATAAAACTAAGTTATATGGACTCTTAGGTAATCATGATACTAACTATTTAAAAAAATATAATATAGAAAACTTAAATGGCAGCTTAATAGAAATAAATAATATAAAAATATTAGGTATAGAAGGAAGTTTTAAATACAAAGAAGAAACTTTTCCTTCATTTACAGAAGAAGAATCTCTTAACTTTCTACATAAAATGCCAAGAGTAGATATTTTATTTAGTCATGATAATAGATTTGATAAAACAAAGAGAAATGACCCTACTCATAAAGGCTTATTTGGTATAACTTATTATCTATATAAAAACCAAATATCGTATCATATTCATGGCCATAATCATAAAAATTATGAGGCAACTCTAAAAAATGGTACAAAAGAAATAAGTATTTACATGTATAAATATATTGAATTAAGATAAACGAATTTTTAGGCTTAATAAAAGTTAATGTAAATAAATAAATATAAATATACAAAAAAGTATTGCCTTTTATAAAAAACATGCTATAATTTTATCTGATTTAATGAACAAAAGAAAAATTATTACATATAATGTTTTAGCCATAGGAGGAATATATATGAAGTTAGCTAAAATGAAAAAAGAAGATTTAGAATTATTATCTCATAAGGATATAACCTATTATATATTAGAAGAAGAAGGTAAAATGTCTACTGCAGATCTTTTTAAAAAAGTAGTAACATTACTAGAACTTCCTAATAAGACTTATGAAGATAAAATAGGTGATTATTATACCCTTCTTACAACAGATAAAAGATTTATTCTTTTAGAAGACGGTGCTTGGGATTTAAGAAGTCGTCATACCTCTGATAAAATTGTTAAAGTAACAGAAGAAGATGATGAGGAAGAAGAAGAAATAAAAGAAGACGATATCTTACCAGATGAATCTGAAGAAGATAATTATGATTCTGGCGATACAGACGATGATGATGATTATGATGATACTAATGAAGATTTAAAAGACTTAGTAGTTGTAGATGAGGATGAATTAGAAGAGAACTAAAAATATTTAGTTCTTTTATTGTAAATAAAATAATTGTATTTAAAGTTAAGCTATGCTATAATTACAAAGAAAAAGAAAGGACTGGTTATAATGATAGAACGTCTTGAAGCAACTGAAAAGAAATATATAGACTTACAGCAAGAACTAATGAGTGAAGAAGTCTTAAAAGATATTAATAAAACAAGAGAGTTATCAAAAGAAATGTC
>CALVVC010000115.1 GCA_944363755.1 uncultured Bacilli bacterium | reverse complement strand
TTTATTTGTGCATTTAAAATTTCTTCCTTTATATTACCAATTATTTTTTTAAAGTCTTCTTCTAACATAAATTCACTTCTTTCTTATTTACAAATAAAGGGGAGTTAACTTTGTAGTATCAACTAAAAACAAATACCCAATTTTTAACTATTTTTTGAAAAATGTGCAAAATCTATATACTCGCAAACCATATATTTATAAGACTTTCACAAAGAGGTTTACTAAATCGGTATCAAGCAATTAATATTTAGTTATTTTCATTCATTCAAATCACTTTTTATAATTAAATTATCAACAAGATGATTTGATGAGTTTCTATTTAGAATAACTGTTTTTATTCCTTTAGGAAAAATATTATACTGTTCTATTTTATCAATATCCACCCATTCAAAATTTATCCAATCTCCCTCTAGTCCTTTAAATCTTATCGTATTGATAGTATCCTTATAAATAGCTTTATATATAATATTTAATTGATGATTATTATATCCTTTATCATTAACAAATTCTTCACTTAAGGCAAAAAATGAAAATTCTAAATTATTAAAACCAATCTCTTCTTTAACTTCTCTTTTAATTGCATTTAAACTTTCTTCTAATTCTAAAATTTTCCCTCCAGGAAGTGCATAATAACTTCTTCCTTTAATATTAAATAATAATATTTTACTTTGATTATTATTATAAATTAAAGCTGATACTCTAGCACTAAATTTAAAATCATCTCTTATAAACTCTAAGTCCATGTTATTTTTCCTTTCCTATTATTTATTTAATATTTTCACTTTTAATTACCATTAGCTTGTTAACCTCAACAAACCAATCATTTCTTAATTATTAAATTTATCTTATCATCAAAATAAATGTTCATCAACATTTTTTTGAGATATTTTTGATACGAGTTTTCGTAAATAAAAACTAGGCGTTTTCATACTTAGTATAATACTTAGTTTTAATTTATTATACAATATATAAACACAATCTTTTATATTAAAATTTTCTATCAGATCATAAATTTACAAATATAATTATCTATGTTATTATGATTTATAATAAAGAGGTGGATTTATGTTTAAACAATTATTAACCAAAGTTCAAAATAAATATAAAGAAAAATTAGAAGAAAATGAAAAGTATAACGAATTATTAAATAAAGTGAACACCCTTCCTAATTTTTATAATTATTCTTATTCTCAAAATAATAAACCAACTATAAGCTATAAATTGCTTATGGATATATGCCCTGATTTAAATGAAAATGATGCAATTATTATAAGAGAAGTTATTCCTATAAATGAACTTGTATTATCTTGCATCTATGCAAATGAGTGTAAAACAAACGTTAAGTTTTACTTTATAGCAACTACGAAATATTTATGGCTTATTAATAAAGAAGGATATCTTAAATATAACTACCAAGACCTTACCATAGAAATTATAAAAAATAGTATGTTAAGTAAAACTATATTACTTAGCAATATGTTATTTAGTATTAATGGTTCTAATGAAATGCTCATAGAATTTATAAAACTTCTTCAAGATTCTAATTATAGGGAAGATAAAATTAACAAAAAACTAGAGATTTTATGCAATACTATTCCCACTATCTATTATCTAAATGATATCGCTTCTGGTATTAGTATTGGAACAAAAAATGAAGTAGTTTTTCATACAAAAACATTTCATTATAAATATAATATTAAAAAAATTATAAACTATGAATTATTACTAGATAATACTGTTATAGAAGAAAAGAAAAGCACTCATAGAAACAGAATTACAGCAAATAAAAATAGTTGTTATGAAATGATGATACGTATTACTACTGATAATAATATATTTTATATTCCTATTTTAGAAAAAAATGCTTTTTCTTCTTTATATTCATCTACTAGTAAAGAATTTAGAGAAGGAAAAGAATTTGCATCTAATATAATTAATATATTAGATGCATTAGATAATAAACTACTAAATGGAGAGTTATAAATCTATTTAGCATTACCTATTCTATTAAATGGTAAAATGATTAGACTAGTTCTACCTAATAATTGATCTTTTTTCATAAAACCTAATTCTCTACTATCTAGAGAATTTTCTCTATTATCCCCCATAACTAAATAAGAATCTTTTGGAACTGTATCACTACCTAATTCTTTTATATTAAAATCTTCTGTCTTACCATGCTTAAAATTTTCTTTAATCTTTTTTCCATTTACATATAAAGTATTATCTTTATATTCTATAGACTCACCAGGTAATCCTATAACTCTTTTAATTAAATATTCATCTGGCATATTAACTACAACTATATCAAATCTTTTAGGAGTATTAAAGTAATATGCCATCTTATTTAATATCATAATATCAGACTCTTCTAAAGTAGGATACATAGATTCTCCATTTACTTTAATAGGTGTAACTATAAAGGCTTTAATAAATAAAACAACAATAATAATTATTATATATGGTAAAAACGGTTTAATTTTATCTTTCATATCTAATCCTTTCTAATACATTAATATTATACCTCTAATTTAATATTTAGAAAAGAAAAAAGAGAACTATTGTTGTCCTCTTTCTTTAATACGATATTGACCTTTACTATTTCTTAAAACATTTCCTAGTTTAGCACGTCTAACCTTACCATGTCTTAAAACAGTAATTTTAGCAATCTTAGGCGAATGAATTGGAAATGTTCTTTCAACTCCAACACCACTACTCATCTTACGAACAGTAAATGTTTCACTAACACTACCGCCACGACGAGCAATTACTATTCCTTCAAAAGCTTGGATTCTTTCGCGTTTACCTTCAATAATCTTAACATCAACACGAACAGTATCTCCAACTCTAAATAGAGGAATATTTTTATTAATTTGTTTGTCATTAATTTTGTCAATTATATTCATATAAGATCCTCCTTTACCTATAACCAATGCTCATAACCATATGTTAGCGGAACATTTTTTTTGACGTCTCTAATTATAGCATAGTACTAATCATTTTGTAAAGAACTATTTTCACAAAC
>CALVVC010000114.1 GCA_944363755.1 uncultured Bacilli bacterium | reverse complement strand
CTTGTACACTTATTCTAATTAACGCTTAGCACGTTCATACTTACATATCAATATGAAAGTTCAGAAGCCATATTTTATAGAAATTATCGCTTCTTTTCCACCAACCAAGAAGTCTCTATAACTAAATAACTATAAAACTCTTCATCAAAACTTTTAATAACGATATTTTAACACAAGAGAAATTAATCTTCAAGATATTTTGATAGAAAATTAGCAATTATTTGTATTATATGTTCATCTTCTTCAGTAAAACTCTTACCATCTTCATTAAGCATTAAAGCAAGTCCAATAATTTCACCATCTGATAATATAGGGCTAACAATATACTTATACTCTTCACTTGATTTTTTACTATCTACTATCTCTTCTATCTGACAAGCTCCTTTTACTAGACTCTCTGTTTCAAACAAACATTCTTCTAGTTTAGTAGAAATATTACAACCACAAAACTCTTTTTTATACTTACCAGTACCTGCTACAAACTTATCTCTATCTGTAACAAAAATATTCTTATTAATAGTCATATAAATTGTATCAAGTAAAGACTGTGCAACATCACTTAAAAGATCACTAGTAGAAAACTTCTTTAAGCTTATAGTCTCTTTATCTACAAAAAACTCTAAAGATTCACCATCTCTAATTCTAAGAGATTTTCTAATATCTTTAGGAATTACAATTCTTCCCAAATCATCAACTCTTCTAACTACACCTGTTGTCTTCATAAGCTCTCCTTCCTTTTCAATAGTATTATTCCAATATCAGCCCATTTTATACCATCAAAATTATGCTATCTATTGATATTATATACGTAAGAAGGACTTTTTTTCTCTGGTAATTATTTCCAGTTAATAAAAGTTACAAAAAAATTCTCATTTAATCAAATAAATGAGAATTCTCTTTAGTAAAAACAAATCTCTCAATCTGTTCTTTAAGACTATTAAGAAGAATAGTATCTTTAACTAATATTTTCATATCAATAGTCTCTAATATTTGTTTAACATATATTGTTTGCAAAAACTTAGTTGCATCTTTTTTAAAAGTAGAATTACTATCTTTAACTATCAAATCTAAATTACTTACAAGATTCTCTTTAACAAGAACAGTAAGAACTTGCTTCTCTTCTTTTTTAGCATCTTTATTAAATTTAACTAGGTCTTTCTTTAAGTTTTTAACTAGTTCTAATGGTTTATCATCATCCATCTTAGAATAGTTTTCTTTAATTATATCTATACGTCTTTTAAAAATATTTCTAAGCTCTTTTTTTAAGTCATTTTTATAATTAGTTAAAACTTCACTAAATTTATCACTATTTAAGATTAAGTTATTATATTTAGCAATATTAAGAACTCTTTGTTTTAAAGTATCCATCGCTTCAAGTGGTACTTCAATAACTCCATTAATAATATCATCTTCTATTAAAGAATTAGTATTATTAGTAGCAAGTTCTAATCCTGCTGTCATTAAAATTTCTTTATGTTGCTTCAAAATATCCTCTTTAACCACAATATTCATAGCCTCCTTATTCTTTAATAAGTATAAGAAGATAAAAGGTTTTAGTCAAGAAAAACTAACTCACCATACTAGATAATAAGGCAACTAAATAATAGATAGGATGCTTCTCTAACTTAACAATATCTAAAATAATAGTTAAATCAGAATCACTACTCTTAAATCTAAACATAGGTGTAATAGTATAAGCATTCATAAATAAATCCTCTGTATTTAACTTACTAGTAGATTCTTTATTAAAGTAAAGTTCAATAGTATTCTTAGTCTCACTAACTTTAGTAACACCTGCTCGTTTAACAAGTTTCTCAAACCATTCTTCATACATATAGATAATGATATCTTCACTAAGCTTACCAAATCTATCTTCTAAATCACTTCTAACTTCTTCAAGTTTCTCTTTACTGTCTATCTCATTAATCATTCTATGAATCATAATCTTTAAATCATCATCATTAACGTAATCATCACTAATATGAGTAGATACATTAAGTAATGTTTTATTAGTAACATCTTCACTTTCTTCTTCAATAACATTACCTTTAAGACGTTCTACTTCTTCATTAAGCATCTTTAAATAAAGGTCAATACCAACACTATCAATAAAACCTGCTTGTTTACTTCCTAAAATATCTCCTGCTCCTCTAATAGATAAATCTCTTGTTGCAATAGAAAAACCACTACCAAGTTCAGTAAACTCTTTAATAACTTTTAAACGTTTTTCAGCAGTTTCAGTTAATACTTTATGTTCTTGATACATTAAGTAACAATAAGCGATTTTATTACTTCGACCAACTCTACCTCTAATCTGATATAACTGTGCAAGCCCAAATCTATCAGCATCTAAAATAATTAATGTATTAACATTAGGAATATCAATACCCGTCTCTATTATTGTCGTACATACTAAAACATCCGCTTCATGGTCAATAAATTGTTGCATTACATCTTCTATTTTATTTTTATCCATCCTACCATGAGCATAAATAACTCTAGCATTTGGTACAAGATTCTCTATTTCCATTACTTTCTGTTCTATATTTTCTACACTATTAAATAACAAAAATACTTGTCCATCCCGAGACATCTCTTTCATAATCGCTTCTTTAACAAGTTGTTTATTATAACCAATAACATAAGTCTGTATAGGATATCTATCTCTTGGAGGAGTCTCTATTAAAGATAAACTTCTAATACCTGCAATAGACATTTGTAAAGTTCTAGGAATTGGTGTTGCCGTTAAAGTTAAAACATCTACAGTACTCTTATATTGTTTTAACTTTTCTTTATGTTTAACACCAAATCTCTGTTCTTCATCAATAATTAATAATCCTAAATCCTTAGGTTTAATATCATCACTAAGTATTCTATGAGTACCAATAACAAAGTCAATTGTTCCTTCTTTCAATTCTTCTAATATTCTATTACGTTCCCTTGTACTAGTAAATCTATTTAATAAACCAATATTAATAGGAAAATCTTTAAATCTCTCTAATGCATTCTTATAATGTTGACTAGAAAGAATAGTTGTTGGACATAAAAGTAATACTTGTTTATTATCCATAATCGCTTTAAA
>CALVVC010000113.1 GCA_944363755.1 uncultured Bacilli bacterium | reverse complement strand
TTACTAAATATCATTGATTACAAGACTAACTTCCCACCTTAACTAAAACGGGAACTTTGAATTTTATTCAATGAAAATAAACTTTTGTTTGACAAATTACGATATTGGTATATAATAATGGCAAGAAAGGGATTGGTGTATATGGGATTAATTGTCAAAAATACTACCTTTGACGATGTAGATGATGAAATCGAAACTGGTAGTGAAGTGATAATTAAAGAAACAAAGGAAAATGGAATAGTAGTAATGAGAATAGGTAATATTTATCAAGTTAAGATTAATGATGAAGTTAAATCTTATACTTATGATGAAATTCTTAAAAAATAGTAAGTAAATAGGGGGAATATTTAAATGAGAAACTTAGATTCTGTTAGTTATGATAATACAAGTATAAGCGATGCTTATATGCTTGCTAGAAGTAAACATAATACTAGAAAATCAGAAAAAACAATGGATAGATATATATCTTTATTAGAAGATTTTGATTCTAAAGATAATAAATTATCAAGAAGCATAGAAATACCAGCTTTATATTTATATACTTTAAAGGCAATATATAGTGAATTTGCTGAAGTTAAAGGTAAGCAAAGACAATTACATAAAGTGTTTAAAATTCCTAAAAAAGAAATTACTGGGGATTTAACAACTCTTATTAATTCTGATGGTAATTTTAAAGCTTATGTAAATGATTTTCAGTATGATATAACAACACCTAAAAAAGCAATAAAGAATATTGAAATTTTTTGGGGCAATCTTTATTTAGAAAAACTTCATGATTTTTCTAAATTAGAATCATTAAAGCTTGTAATAGGAGATGTATATACGACAACAGGAAAGAATATAGAATGGTTATCTAATATAAAAGCTATTACAGGTAATATTTATGCAAGTGATAATGCTATTATAGAACAATTTAAAGACATTCTTTATGTTGGGGGCAGTATTTATAACACAAGGAATGGAGATGTAGTAAAGACATATAAAAGATAAGAATAGAGAGGTTGCATTATGGATAAACAAAATATTTATATAGTCGACAGCTTTACTAATACTGTACCAGGGAGAATTATTAAATGGAGAGCATCTTTAAAATTTTGGAATAGATATGATGGGGATACATACTCACATACATCTTTATCAAGAGATATAAAGCTTGGTAATATGATAAGTCTTGCAAGACGTGAAATAGATAATCCTTTAAACTGTGGTTTTATTAAAGAGGATATTAGAAAAGATGTTTTTGCTCTTAATAAAGAGAAAAGTAAAATTGCAGTAATGGAGTTGCCTGTAACTGTAGACCAATACAATAAAATATCTAATCTTATGGATTTTTATTGGGAACATAGAGAGGAATATTCTTATAATTTTTTAGGAATAATGGCTATGTTAGCAGTTGGTAGAGGACTTGCTCCTAAAAATAGTTTTTTCTGTTCTCAGTGGGTTGCAACAGTCTTGCAAGAAGTTGGTATAAATTTATTTGATGATTATAAAAATAGAGGACCAGAAGATATCCCACCATTTCTTTTCTATATAGTTTTAAAAGATAAAATAATATATGAAGGACCAGTGGTGGAATATCCATACTATAACGATGTAGATTATCCAGGCTTTGTTGAAGATAATAAAAGTAAAATAGTGATACCAGATAGGCAATATAGTCTTAATAAAAGGGGGTATGATGACTATGCCAGGACCAAAAACACATGATATATTTTATAAAGATTTGAAAGGAAAGTTAAATCCTAAAACATTAGATTCATTTCCTAATTATGATAAGTATAATATTTTTGTACAAGGACACGATTTTTTAATCTATTATGATTTTTATAATAGTAAAGTTCGTGATGCAAATATTAATTTATCAGTGGAATTACAAGAACATAAATTTCAAGAATTTGTCTATAATTATTTAAAGACTGCTAAAGAGTCTGGAAGTTTGGAGTTAGAAGATGTTAGATTATTTATAGGACCAGGATATGTAATGCATCACTTACTTGATGCTTATACTCATCCACAAATAATTTATTATTCAGGAGACCATACAAGAGATTCTGAAACTAAAATATGGAATCATGGAGTTGTAGAAAACTTACTTGATATTTATATGATGGAAACCTTTGAAGGTAAAGATGCCAAAAGTTATAGAGTTTATAAAGACTTTAAAGTTGATGAAGATTTAATTAGTAATGAACTAATCAAAACAATTGATGATAGTTTAGAAGGTACTTATGATATAGCTGGAGGAGGACCAATCTTTAAAAAAGCCTTTAAACAATTAGCATTCTATATGAGATTAATGAAATATGATAGTTGGGGCTTAAAAACACAATTTTTTGATAGAGTGTTGGGACCTTTTGCAAAGTGTTCTAAGGCATTTTCTTATCATAGAGATTATGATGAAGTATTACCTTATTTAAATCTTAATCATGAAGAATGGGTAAATCCAACAGATGCTAGTATTGTATCAAGAGAATCTTTTATAGATTTATATTTAAAAGCCTTAGAAGACGGTGCTTATATAGTTGATGAACTTGAAAAAATATGTCAAAGCGGGGTAATTAATAAAGATGATATCTATTCATTAATACCTAATGTAAGTTCAGTTCATGGTTTAGAATGTGAAAGAGAAGTAAAAATACTTAATAAAAAGAAATGGTAAAAAAAGAGACTTGTAAATAAACTATTACACATTTTACTTTCACTTAACAAATTTACGTGTTATAATTATAAAGAATAGTAGAGGTGAGTTTTGTGAGTAGTTTATTTTTTCAAATAGCAAGTCTTTTTTATATTGCTTTAATAGCTGTTATTTATTTTAGTAAGAAAAAATATGACACTATTGAAAATAGAACATATAGTCTTTTAATAGTTATAACTATTATTACTTTAATTATAGATATGGCAAGTGTTAGTGCTGCACTTGTTAATCCAGAAACTTTAATGTCAGCATTTTTATGTAAATTTTATTTGGTTTGTATCATAGCTTGGGTTATAACATTTACTTATTATATTTTAGTTATTTCGTCAAGAAAAAATTCAGGTCATGTTAAAATTAAAGAAAATAAAAATCTACCATACTTTAAAAACTTGTTCTATGTATT
>CALVVC010000112.1 GCA_944363755.1 uncultured Bacilli bacterium | reverse complement strand
TATTTCTGTTAAATATAACTTTATATTAGAACCATCTATCTTTCTTTCTGCTGTTGTTACATCTTTTGCAGATATTTCATAGTTAATATTTACATTACCTGTTATATTACTACTTACTTTAAAATCAAAATACTCTCCTTCTGTTAATCTTACTTTACCTGTTTTATCTGTTGTAGGTAATGCACCATTTAAAGATATTGTATTATCAGTTTCTTCATAACTCATAGTAATAGAACCTGTTGTTATAGTATTTACTTTAGTACCTAGTTTACTATAACTAAAAGCCGCATAACTTACTCCTACTATAGCAATTACCATTAATACTACTAGAACTAGCATTACTATATTTTCACGTTTCTTAAACATATTATCACTCCTACTCCTATTATTTACTAAATTATTACATTTATACTCTATTCACTTTTATATGGGTAATACAAATACCTTATCTGTATTAATATTAACACATGGTACCTAGTTATTCAATAAAAAAATAGTAATAACTTTTAAATCATTACTATTTTACATTTATAAACATTATTTATCTTATTTTAATATTACTTCTTTTTCTCTTTAAATGTCTCACTTAATACTGTACCTGCTGTTACTAAACTTTGTAATTCACTAGGCACTATTATCTTAGTAGACTGTCCATTAGCAACACTAACCATGGCATCATAACTCTTTAGTTTTAATACTGCACTATCTGCTTTAGCATCTTTAAGTAACTTAATACCCTCTGCTTCAGCATTTTTAATCTTAATAATTGCTTCAGCTTCACCTTCTGCTTTCTTAATCGCTGCTTCTTTAGCTGCTTCTGCTCTTAAAACTGTACTTTCTTTTTCTCCTTCTGCAATTAATACAGCAGCTTTTTTCTCTCCTTCTGCTTGTAATATCTTCTCACGTCTTTCACGTTCTGCTCTCATTTGTTTTTCCATAGCATCTTGAATATCACGTGGTGGTAAAATATTTTTTACTTCAACTCTATTTACTTTAATACCCCAAGGATCAGTCGCTTCATCTAGAATAGATCTCATCTTTGTATTAATAATATCTCTTGAAGTTAGAGTTTGATCAAGTTCTAATTCACCTATAATATTACGAAGTGTAGTTGCTGTTAAATTTTCAATAGCATTAATAGGATTTTCAACTCCATATGTATAAAGTTTAGGATCGGTTATTTGAAAATAAACAACAGTATCTATTTGCATTGTAACATTATCTTTAGTAATAACTGGTTGGGGTGCAAAGTCTTTAACTATTTCTTTTAATGATACAGTAGAAGCTACTCTATCAATAAAAGGTATTACATAATGAGGCCCAGTACCTAATGTCTTAAAATAAGTACCTAATCTTTCTATTACTTTCGCTTGTGATTGAGGAATTACTTTTATTCCTAATACTATAATAACAATAATTACTATTAATATAATAAAAAACATTATTTATCACTCTCCTTAATTTCTTCTACTTTAAGTTTTACTCCATTAATAGATAATACTTTTACTTTACTATTTTCTTTTATTTCTTTATCACTATATGCACTCCACTTCTTACCTAGAACTTTAACTTCACCAATATCATCTTTTTCTATCATTTCTGTAACTACTCCAACTTTACCGATAACTCTATCTAAATTAGTAGGAATTACATCTCTTTTCTTTAATTTCTTAACAAAAGGTTTTGTTAAGAGTAATAAAAGAATTGATGAAATAGTAAATACTGCTAAATGTACCATAACATTATCAGTAGCAAGAGATACAAATGTTGTAATTAAGGCTCCAAGGGAAAACCAAATAGATACTAAGTTTACGGTTGCAAGTTCAAATAATGCTAAAACAACAAATAATACTAACCAAAAAAGTGTCATAATACTTCCTCCTTACCTAAAATATACTATAAATTTAGAAAAATTACTACAATTTTTTTGGAAATGATAAAAAAACGTATATTCCAATATCAAACTTTATTATATGTATTACAAAATCCATGTAATCAAGGTTTTGTTAAAATGGGGCATTTTTTTGGTAAAGTAATTTACATAAAACTTACTATTCTAATCTCTCTAGCAAACTATTCAAAAGTTCTTTACTTTCTATCTTAGTAATAGCAAAGCATTTTTTACCTAAATCTTTAAAGCTTGCTCCAAAGTGATATAAAATTTTTTTATCTAAAATGATAAATCTATCATGAAAAGAATTATTAACTACTAAGGTTACATTATCATACTGTTCTTTATATTTCTCATAATCTATATTGTTATACTTATTAGTAACAAGAATAACTTTTCTATTGGTCTTAGATAATATATCTAATATATTTTTATCTATATAATTATCTATTATAATAATACTATTCTTAGACTTATCAAATATCTTTATCATAAGGGAATAAGCATCATAAATCTGTCCTTCAAAGAATATATGATTATTTTTATCTTTAAAACTATCGAAAGTGTTCTCTAATAAAGAAAGTCTATTCTCATGATTAATTAGCATTTTACTATGTTCAATTAAATCACTTGAAATATATTTTCTCATGGCTACAAAAGCATCCATTATCCTTATACTTACTTGTGTAGCAACTTTAGATTTTAGTATTGTTGCAAGCATTGCAACACCTTGTTCAGTGAAAACTCTAGGACACCTATATCTACCTCCACGCATTTCTATATTTTTTTGGTCGAAAATTTCGACCAAAAAGATTTCGCTTTCTTCTTTTGTTAGCTTCCAAGAAAATCTTTCAGGAAATTTCTCCATATTATTCTTAACTGCTTCATTAATTCTCTTTGTTTCAACATGATATAGTTTAGCCAAATCACTATCAAGTATTACTTGTTTGCCTCTTATCTCATAAATCATATTTTCTATTTTTATATCTTCTATTTCTATTAAATCGTTTATAACTATAACCTCCTACTATTATATACTTTTTCCTAAGGTTTCAAATTGAAACCTTGAACATTAACAGTTCTCTATTATATTATTTAGTATTATATTTATATAATCCAATAATTTCTAATAAACTATTCAAAAGTTCTTTACTTTCTATCTTAGTAATAGCAAAGCATTTTTTACCTAAATCTTTAAAACTTGCTCCAAAGTGGTATAAAATACTTTTATCTAAAATAATAAATCTATCATGAAAAGAATT
>CALVVC010000111.1 GCA_944363755.1 uncultured Bacilli bacterium | reverse complement strand
ATCTGTTGCTAGTCCAAGTACTACTACTTGGAAACTATTTAAAGGTGGTAAAACTGGAACAGCAGATGGAACATGTACATTAGATGCTATACATTAAAAACAAGATTTATATAAATCTTGTTTTTCTATTGCCATTTTTTAAAATTTCGCTATAATAAATATTAGTTCTTTTAGGAGGAATATAAATGGCGAAGTTACCTATTTTAATTATTAATAATGCAATACTTTTTCCAGGAATGGAGTATCGTGGAGAGACAATAGATTTTTATGAACAAGATCTTATTGATGCAGTAGATAAAACTGATAATAAAGAACTTATTATAATTCACTCTATTGATAATATAAGTACAGATGATATTACAGAATTCCCTAAAATAGGTCTTTTAGCAACCCTTACTTTAAAACTAAATATTCCAAATTCAAAAATGCGTTATATATTTATAGGTCTAAAAAGAATAGAGATAACTTCTTATGAAGAAGAAAATGGTCTTACTTTTGCAAATTATAAAGAAATAGAACATACTCCTAATAATACTTTAGAAGAAGATAAATACATAAATATGTTATATCGTAATTATGAGAAATATGTTAGAGAAATATCTAGTGTTAGTAATGCTATGTTAGGAGAAATATCATCTATTAAAGATTTAGATAAATTAACAGACTTTATTGTTTCTTTCCTAAATTTATCTCCTGATACTAAGAAAAGTTATCTTTATGAACTTAATCCTATTAAAAGAGCGATTAATTTAGTTAGTCAATTAAAAGAAGAGATAAATCTTGCTAAACTTGAGAAAGAAATAGAATTTAAAGTTCATAAAAAAATAGATGATGATCAAAGAAAGTACTACTTATCTGAAAAGTTAAAAATAATAACTAATGAACTTGGTACTGTTAGTAGTAAGAATATCATTATAGATAATTATAATAAGAAGTTAAAGAGTCTTAAGTGTTCTAATAAAGTAAAAAATAAAATTAAAGAAGAAATAGAGCATTATAACTCTATAAATGAAAATGTTCCTGAAGCTTCTATATTAAGAGATTATCTTGATTTAATGTTAAGTCTTCCTTGGGATTATAAGACTCGTGATGTTACAGATATTAAAGAAATAGAGAATACCTTAAATAATAGTCATTATGGTCTTAGTAAAGTAAAGGAGAGAATTGTTGAGTATATCGCTGTTAAACAAAATTCTCCTAAAGAAAAAAGTCCTATTCTCTGCTTAATAGGACCACCTGGTGTAGGTAAAACATCTCTTGCTAAAACTATCGCTAAAGCCTTAAATCGCCGTCTTGTTAGTGTCTCAGTAGGTGGTGTTAATGATGAAGCAGAAATTGTTGGACATAGAAGAACTTATGTAGGAGCACTTCCTGGTAGAGTAATTAGTGGTATTAGAAAGTGTGGTAGTTCTAATCCTGTCTTTATAATAGATGAGATAGATAAGATGACTAAAAACTATAGAGGAGATCCTGCTAGTAGTCTTTTAGAAGTCTTAGATAAAGAACAAAATAATGCTTTTTATGATCATTATCTTGAGGAAGAGTATGACTTATCAAATGTTTTATTTATCGCTACTGCTAATTATGAAGATAGGATACCTCCTGAACTAAAAGATAGATTAGAAATTATTTATTTAGATTCTTATACTGAATATGAAAAATTATCTATCGCTAAAAACTATTTAATTCCTAAAGCTTTAGATAATCATGGACTTACATCTTTACAAGTTAATTTTAGTGATAAGGCTATACTTGATATTATTAATTACTATACTAAAGAAGCAGGGGTTAGAAACTTAGAAAGGTTAATATCTAAGATACTTAGAAAAATAGTAAAAAAAGTTTTAACAGAAAAAGATTCTATCTTTTATGAAATTACTAGTAAAGACTTAGAGAATTACTTAGATAAGAAAATCTATACTAATAGAGAAAATAAAGAAACTAAATTAAAAGGAGTAGTTAATGGTCTTGCTTATACTCCATACGGAGGAGATATTTTACCTATAGAAGTAAATCACTATAAAGGTAGTTCTAATTTAGTTTTAACAGGCTCACTAGGAGATGTTATGCAAGAATCTGCTCGTATTGCTTTAAGTTATATAAAAGCGAATGCTAAGAAGTTTAACTTACCTAAAAATATCTTTGATGATGATATTCATATTCATGTCCCTGAAGGTGCTATACCTAAAGAAGGACCAAGTGCCGGTATTGCTCTTACAACTGCTTTAATTAGTGCTTTTACAAATATTAAAATATCTACTCGTATCGCTATGACAGGTGAAATTACTTTACAAGGAGATGTTATTGAAATAGGAGGAGTTAGGGAAAAAGTCTTAGGGGCATATAGAGAAGGAGTAAAGACTATTTATTTACCTTTGAAAAATAAAGTCGATGTTAAAGAGGTACCTAAAGAAATAAGAGATAGTTTAGAGTTTATATATGTTTCTAATTATAAAGAGTTATATAAAAAGTTATTTATTAGTGAGGAAGTATGCAGTTAAGAGATTTATCTATAGAAAATAGAAAGCTTGCTATAAATATTAAAGCAGATATGACAGATGATGAGAGATTAGAAGTACTTAAAACAAATGATTATAATACTACTATAAAAGGACTTCATGCTCTACTTGCTAGTGAAACTGACTTTTTTCTTATAAATGAAGAGTTTTTAAATACAGCTTTAGAAATATCTAATATCTATAATGATAGATATATTAAAGATAAGTTAAGTAAATTAAAAGAGTTAGATACAAGTGAAACAATGAAAAGATCAAGAACATATTTAGAAAGTGAATATTTAAAAAGATGTTTTATCTTTAATTATATAGATTATTTAGAACTATTAGAATTAGATGATTTACTATTAAGAGAGACTAACTATAACTATCTTTTAGAAAATCCTTATATTCTTAATAGTATAAGTTATTTAAAAAAAGAGTTTAGTGATTATTATAGTGTTAATAGAAAAGCAGATAATTATTTGCTTACAATATTAAATATCTTAGAAAAAAGAAATTATTATGATACTTATGATGTTATTGCAATCAATAATATTTTAGAATTATTTCCTAATAGAGAAGATGAAAAGATTATTACTTTTGCAAAGAGATTTTAGTAATAATCTTTTTTTATTGTATCATTTCTTGTATCATTTCTTGTATCAATTATATTAT
>CALVVC010000110.1 GCA_944363755.1 uncultured Bacilli bacterium | reverse complement strand
ATATAATTATTTTTGTAAGATATGAAAGGAGAGAGTTTTATATGAAAGAAGCGACTGGAGAGTTAAATATGACTGTTGTTACTATTGTTTTGATTGGTGTTATTGCAGCATTTTTTGCATTTTTTTGGCCAACAATTCAAGAGTCAATTCAAGATACTTGGAATGAGAATACTTCATCTCAATCTGGTGTTAATTTTGAGTAATAAAGTAAGGATGTGATTAATAATGAGAGATGCGATAGGACAAGTTTTTACATTACAAATAATTTTGGCTTTTGTATTATTAATTAATGGGTATATGGCTTATTCTGTTAATTATACTAGAGCATTTCGAGTTAAGAATCAAATAGTTAATATTTTAGAACAATATGAAGGTCCTTATAATGATGAGGGAATAGATAAGATTAATCAGTATATAGATAGAATGGCTTATGATGTTAATAATCAACAGATGCTTGATTTTGAAAGTAAGAATGAAGGGGCTGAATGTCCTGGATATAAGGGTTGGTGTTACCTTACTCATGATGTAAATATTAATGATGCTGATGGAGAAAGAAAGGGTACTTATTATACTGTAGTTACTTTTGTTAATATAGATATTCCTGTAATTAATAATATAATAGGACTTGGTAATTTCTTACAAGTAGTTGGAGAAACTAGAACTATTTATGAATAAAAGGAGTGATGAGTTTGAACGTTATAATTGCTAATGAAGCGAAAGAAATGCTATCTACTTTAGATATTGATGTTATTAAAAGTGTAGATGGTGTTCATACAGCGGATGAAATAGTAGAAATGTTTAAGAACTTCTTTTATGCTAGAATGATTTTAGATATTACTGCTATTAAAGACTATGAAGATATTACTAATGTTCAAAAAATATCTATTGGTCTTGATGCTGATAAAATCATTCTTGTACTTCCTAATAATGAAACATCAACTTCTAGTAGTTATTTATCTAGAATAATATCTATGGGTATTTATAACTTTACTACTACTCTTGATGGAGTTAAATACTTTTTAGATCATCCTAATACTTATAAAGATGTGGCACATATACAACAATTAAATGATTTATCTAGTACTATTAATGATAAAGTAGTTGCTGGCTCTAGGATTATTGGAATTAAAAATGTTACAGATCATGCTGGTAGTACTACTCTTATCTATATGTTAAAAAAAGAATTAGAGCAGACTTATGGGATGAGTGTTGTTGCTATTGAAGTTAATAAACATGATTTTCTTTACTTTAATAGTCCTAATATGATTTCTACTACTGATGAACAATTAATGACTGAGGTTGTTAAACATAAAGATGTTGCAATAATATTAATAGATTTAAATGATTCTAGTAATGAGGGAGCTTGTAGTGATGTTTTATATTTAATAGAGCCTTCTAGTATTAGATTAAATAAATTAATGAAAAGAGATAGAAAAATATTTGAGGAATTAAAGGGAAGAAAAATAGTTCTTAATATGAGTTTACTTTCTAATAGTGATATTATGGATTTTGAATATGAAGGAAAGACTAAAGTATTTTATAATATACCTCCTTTAAATGATAGAGTTAAAAATCCTGTACTTAGTGATTTTTTAACTAAGATTGGACTTATTAATAAAACAAAAGAAGATAAAGATGGAGGAAAGATTTTTGGGTTATTTAAAAGATAGTAACTTGACAAATATTAATTAATTTTATATTATTATTGTAGTAAAGGAGAATTTTTATGAAAATGATGTTAATGAATATGGTACAAATTTTAGATGCTGCGGATGTTAATCCTGATTCAGCTTGTAAGGGATTTGATTTTGTTATTAGAATTATTAAAAATGGTTTATTCCCTGTTATACAAATAGGTATTCCTATTGTTTTAATAGTTTTAGGTACATTAGATTTAGGTAAAGCGGTAATTAGTAGTGATGATAAAGCTGTTAAAGAAGCTCAATCTAAATTAATTAAAAGATGTATTTATGCAATAATTTTGTTCTTTATTGTAACACTTCTTAACTTGTTATTTTCAATGGTTGGTAATATTGCAGGTGATGATGCACCAGGATTACAATCTTGGAGTGCTTGTTGGGACAGTATTGATTAATAATAATAGCAATTTAATTGCTTTTTTTCTTTAAGGAGATTATATGATAAATGTTGAGAGCGCTTGTTATGGATTTGATTTTTTAGTAAGAATAGTTAAGGATGGTATATTTCCTGTTTTACAAATATTTATACCTATTATATTAATAGTACTTTGTACATTAGATTTAGGTAGAGTTGTAATTGGTAAAGATGATAAAGAAAATAAAAATATATTAAAAAGAATTGTTAAAAGACTTGTTTGTGCAATTCTAATATTCTTTTTTGTAACTGTTGTTAATCTATTTTTTACTATGATTGGTAATATTACTGATAATGAAGATTTAATTAGATGGAGTGAGTGTTGGAATAATCCTATGGATGTGTAAAAGAATATTTATAATAGCATGTATTAATTGCTATTTTTTTCTTATAATGATATACTTGTTTTATGATTGGAGTGGATATTTATGTTGAAGAAATTTAGTTATATTTTCTTTGCTTCTTTATGCTTGTTTTTTGATATAACTATGGTTAATGCTGATCAGAATCTTGGTGAAAATTTTGAGCATGAAGCTACTAAAAAAAATTCTCCAACGGTCAGATGCAATTATGATGTTGGTACACAAAATATTTGGTTAATAAATTATGAAGGAACTATAAAATATAATTTTACATATAGTGGGAGTACTTGTAGCGGTACTACTGATTTTGAGCCTAATACTTGCCCTGCATGGATAGACGTTTTTAATCCTCCTGCTATGGGGAGTGGTGGAGGCTCAAATTGTAATGTAGGATTTGAAGAAGAAGCTAATGCTAGAGTTGAGGGCGGCTATGATTTATTGCAAGGACCATTAAATACTTGCGTTTATACTGTGGCTGATGTTAATGATACTAATTTTATTTTATTTTATGATGGTACAAAATGGGTAGCAGAGTTTGTTACAGGTCCTTATATTGGTCAAACTATTAATATAAATAACAGTTTTTCAGATAATAATACGCATCAATGTCCGTCAAAACTTTGGATTTCTATGAATAATAATAGTAATAACTTATATGATGAAAATCCTAATGAAGATATAGAATGGGAACAATTAGGAGAAGATGTAACACCTGAAGATTTTAATAAAGATGTTAAATTTAGTGATATATTTGATTTAGATACTCCTGGGTCTTT
>CALVVC010000109.1 GCA_944363755.1 uncultured Bacilli bacterium | reverse complement strand
ACTATTTTCACAAACCACTCTAACAATCGCTCTATTAGTAAAATCTAAACTATTAATAACTTCTCTCATAGTATTAATATTCATTTTTTTAATAAGCTCTACATAGTTAGTAACAACTTTATGATAATTTATTAAATCATCAACTACAGTATCTACAATACTATCTGCATAATCACTTTTAATTACTTCACTAGATATCCAAACTTTTTTTATTCTTTCTAAATCCTCTTCTAAAACATCTAAATTATTAAGATAATTTTCTAATTCTTTTATATATACAGGATAATTTAAAACATCTGCTTCAATCATAAAAGTAATAATATTCCCTATATCTTGAAAATAATATCCACTTCTACTAACTAAATGTCTTTTTCTTATCATTTCTCTAAACCAAGAACTTGACCCAAAACATAAGGAAATTAACATATTAAGATATAAATCTAATATAACTTTATTTTTAATAGGAAACTTATTCTTATCTATTTTATAACCTATAGATAGTTTCTCTACTTGAACATTAGATTTTATCTCTTCATATTCTTTTACTACTTTAACTGGTTCTTTATATTGTTTCACTTTAATATCATTACTTTTCTCTAAATTAAATCTAGAAAGTGTATCAGTTGCAATTTTAACAACTTCATCTTTATCTACCGCTCCTCCTACTACTAAAAACATATTACTAGGTCTATAAAAAGTATTATAACAATTATATAAATCATCTTTAGTAATTTTTTTTATACTTTCTACTGTGCCAAGAATTGGAGTATTATAAAAAGATACTTTATAAAGATTTTTATTAACAGTTTTATATGCTAAATAATCAGGACTATCATCATTCATAGCCGCTTCTTCACATATTATTCCTTGTTCCTTCTTAACATTTTCATCTGTAAAATAAGGACTATTTACAAATGTTAATAAATATTCTAAGTTTTCCTTCATTTTTTTATTACCTGTTACAACATAACAAGTATTCTTATAACTAGTAAAAGCATTAATATAACTACCTGTTTTAGCATAAAAATCAAAAGGTTTTATGTCATCTTTACTTTCAAACATTTTATGTTCAAGAAAATGAGCGATACCACTAGGAAAAGATGTCATTTTACTATGTCCAAGAGGAACAAACTCATTAATAGATGCTCCATAATAAGTTCCATAATTAAAATAATAATTCTTTTTCTTACTAATCTTATCATTAGGAATAATAATAATCTCTAAGCCATTATCCAAAACTTCTCGATAAATAAACTTATCAACATTTTTTATTTCAATTTTTTCCATTATCATCACCTTCTAGAATATAAATTGTATTAATTCTAACTTTCTTAGCAAGAGCAATAATTTCATCTTTTGTTACTTTTAACATCTTCTTACGTTTAGTTTCAATATCATCTACAAAAAGAAGTTCAATCATATAATAACTTTCTATAATTTGAAAAGGACTTTCTATAATATCATCAATCGCACTAGTATAATATTCTTTCGCTTTTTCGATTCTATCATCATCTATTTTACCTTTTTCTAAATCTTTTAATATTTTTTTAATTATATTAACAGCATCCATACTCTTATCTTTAGTAATACCAGCTCTAATAATAATTAAATTATCTAATTTATTAGGAGTACTACTTACATAATATGCAAGAGAATTCTTCTCTCTAATTTCTCTAAATAATAAAGATTCAGAACCACCACCTAATATAGCATTATATAAAGAAAGAGGATAATTTCTTTCATAATCTGTTAAATTATTAAGAGATAATGTAATAATAAGATTATCTTGTTCTGCAACTGTTTTTTCTTTAATAGTCTTAACTCTAGATACTCTTAAAGGATTTACTAAAGCATTTATAGGTTTCTTTTTAAAAGTGTTTATCTTAAACTTTTCTCTTATAATATTATTAATTTCTTCTTCTAAAACATCTCCTAAAACAAAAATATCAACATAATTATGATTAATAACCTCTTTATAATAATCAAATAAATTTTCTTTTGTAATCTTCTCTAAATCTTCTAAATATCCAATACCTCGATAACTTATAACACTATCTTTAGCAGTTGCTTCTAATCCTTTAATTAAAGCATAAGACATTTTATTTTCAACAAGACTTTCAAGATCAGCTTTATATTCTTCATAAACAGTATTAAAATCTACTTCATCAAAAGCATTATTATCAACTTTAGGATTAAAGATAATAGAATTAAGTAAATCTAAACTTTTCAAAAAATTACCTTCTTCAGTATATTTATCATGTAATACTTTAAGAGAAATACCAGTATCTAAATAATTACCTATTCTCCTATTAGTACTGGCTATATTAACAGCATATAAGTTTTGTTCAGCTTTAGTAAGTTCTACTTTAGTCTTATAATCATTACTACCTAACATCATCATACGACTTAAGAAATTACGTTTTGTAATATTTTCTTTTAAAGCTTCTTCTCTAAAAAATATCTTAACAGTAATAGTCTTATAAAGATTTGTTTTAATTATATGAAGGTTATAAGCACCATTTTCTTTCTTTACATAATCCATACTACACCTTCCTTTCTATAAAAGTATTGTTTCTAATGCTAATGTAATCATTTGATTTAATGACTGTTCTCTCTCATCACTTGTTAAACTTTTTTTATCATTAACAGCATCTACAACACTCATTAAACACGCTGCTTCTTTATTTAATTTACTAGCTATATAAAATAATCCAAAAGTCTCCATCTCTTCAGCAAGAAAATCACTAGGAAAATTACTTAAAAAGCTATCTTTATCACAATATAAATCAAACACATCACTAGTAACAGTATTCCCAACTTTTAATTTGATATTACTGTTTATCGCAACATTTTCTATTTTCTTATTTAAACTATTACTAGATTTTATATAATCACAACTATCTTTAGAAAATAAATAAGGAAAATATGTCTTAGCATAAGCACCAGTTGATAAAATGATATCTAAAAGATGAATATCTTCATTATAACTACCACACGTTCCTATTCTAATTATTTTCTCTACATCATAAAATTTATATAATTCATAAGCATATATACCAATACTAGGAATACCCATACCTGATGCAAATACTGTTACTCGCTTATTCTTATAGTAACCAGTATATCCAAACATATTTCTAACTTTATTAACTAATTTATAATCAGTTAAGAAGTTCTCTGCAATATATTTAGCACGCAAAGGATCACCTGGCATAATCACAACTTCAGCGATATCTTCTTTTTTACTTTCTATATGTACTGTCATATAAACCTCCTCCAAATAAAAAGATTATAAAATGCTAATATTTTTATAATCTTTTTATTAACACTTCCTATTAAAATTATAACTTAATTAATTTGAAAAAGAAAGATTAAAATAATTATGTGTTAAAGCTTTTTTAAAATGTTACATAGAGATTTTTTTAAAATGTTACATTTATTATATAATATACCTCTAGAGAA
>CALVVC010000108.1 GCA_944363755.1 uncultured Bacilli bacterium | reverse complement strand
GCAATTTTAGTTGTAGCTGTAGTGGGAGTATCATTTGCAGCATTTAGTTATAGTAAAACAGGAGAAAAAGTTAATACAATTACAACTGGTACTATTACAATGAGTTATAGTGAGACAACTAATGGTATTAATTTAACAAATGCCCTTCCTATGAGTGATGGTGTAGGTATGACTTTAAGTCAAGAAAATCAATATTTTGATTTTACTGTAAGTGCTACTATTAGTGGTACTACAACAATTAACTATGCTATTACTGCAACTAAAGAAATGCCTGATAGTAATATTCCTGATACTGGAGTTAAAGTATATTTAACTGATATGGATGGAGATGCTGATAGTCAAATAAAAGCACCAACTTTAGTTAGTGATTTATCTAAAACTTCAAGTGATGAATCAGGTGCTCCAGATGATCAATACTTATTACATTCAGATTCATTTGCAGCAACTAGTTCTCATGATTATCGTTTAAGAATGTGGGTTGCAGAAGATTATGCTGCTCCAGCGACTTCTCAAACTTATAAGTTAAGAGTTAATGTCTATGGTAGAGCGGATGCTCAATAAGAGTTAAGTTTATTTATGAAAGTGTCTAATCTCTGACACTTTTTTCTTTTTTTTGAAAAGTAATTGCTATTTTAGTTAGTTTTATGCTATAGTTATATTGTAGAAGGAGGTTAGACAAAAAGATGAAAGATAATAATAATTCAAAACAAGTATTATTATCAGTGCTTGGAGTGGCTATTTTAGTTGTAGCAGTAGTAGGAGTATCATTCGCTGCATTTAGTTATAGTAAAACAGGTCAAAGAGTTAATACAATTACTACAGGTACTATTTCTATGGATTATACTGAGGATACTAATGGTATTAATTTAGTAAATGCCCTTCCTATGAGTGATGGTGTAGGTAAAGCTTTAAAAGATACAAATCAATATTTTGATTTTACTGTAAGTGCTACTATAAATGGTGATGCTACAATTAATTATGCTATAACTGCACAAGAAGCTAATGAAGAAGCAGATTCTGCTATTCCTAATACAGGAGTTAAAGTTTATTTAACTGATATGGATGGTGAGGCTGATAGTCAAATAAAAGCACCAACTAAGGTAAGTGAATTAACTGCAACTACAGGTAGTGAAGAAAGTGGTACTCCAGCTGGTCAATACATTCTTACAACAGGAACATTTGATGCAACTAGTAATCATAAATATCGTTTAAGAATGTGGGTTGCAGATGATTATGCTGCTCCAGAGACTTCTCAAACTTATAAGTTAAGAGTAAATGTCTATGGTAGAGCAGATGCTCAATAAGAGTTAAGTTTATTTATGAAAGTGTCTAATCTCTGACACTTTTTTTCTTTTCTATGTTATTGCTTATTTATATAGTTTTGTGTTATAGTTTATATTATAGAAGGAGGCTATGTAATGGAAAATAATCAAAGTAATTCAAAACAAGTGTTATTATCAGTACTTGGTGTAGTAATTTTAGTTGTTGCTGTTGTAGGAGTTTCATTTGCAGCTTTTAGTTACAGCAAGACAGGAGAAAAAGTAAATACAATTACTACAGGTACTATTACTATGAGTTATAGTGAAAATACTAATGGTATTAACTTAGTAGATGCTTTGCCTATGTCTGATGAACAAGGTATGACTTTATCTGGTGATAACAATACTTTTGATTTTACTGTTGAAGCTACTATTAATGGTTCTGGTACTACGACTATAAATTATGATATAACTGCAACTAAAGAATCTGGTAGTACTCTTCCAGATACTGGAGTTAAAGTTTATTTAACTGATATTGATTCTAATGGTGATACTCAAGTATTAGCTCCTACTAAAGTTAGTGAATTAACAACTACTAATAATAGTGAAGCAAGCGGAGTACCTAGTGGGCAATATAAACTTGCAAGTGGAACTTTTACATCTAGTACAACTCTTAAGTATAGATTAAGAATGTGGGTTGCAGATGATTTTTCAGATTTAGGTGCTTCTGGTACATATAAATTAAGAGTTAATGTATATGGTGCCGCTGCTGCACAATAAAAGTGTTTAATGCACTTTTTTTCTTTCTTGATAAAGTTTATGAGATATGTTATATTTTTAATGTAGGAGGCTTACTATGAAAACGAAAAATAATAATTTTAAATCAACTGCTTTGATAATTTTATGTGTTATTATTTTAATTTTAGCAGTGATTGGTGTAAGTTATGCGGCTATATTTTATTCTAAGATGGGTGAGAAAGTTAATCGTGTTACTACTGGAACTATGACAATGAGTTATAGTGAGAATACAAATGGTATTAATATTACTAATGCTAGTCCTATTAGCGATGCTGTTGGACAAAATTTAAATGATGAAAATCAATATTTTGATTTTACTGTAAGTGCTTCTATGAGTGGTAGTACTATCATTAATTATACTATTACTGCTATTAGAGAAGCAGATAGTACTTTACCTGATAATGCTGTTAAAGTATATTTAACTAGTATTAATAATGGAAATGAATCTCAAGTATTAGAACCAACAAAAATATCTAATTTGCAAGTTACTTCTCTAAATAGAGAAGGAGCACCTGATGGTCAATTTATACTTCTTAATAGTAACTTTAATAAAACAGAGACTCGTAATTATAGATTAAGAATGTGGGTTGCTGGAGATTATGTTCTACCTAATATTAGTCAAACTTATAAATTACGTGTAAATGTTTATGGAAATGTGTCAGTTTAGTGTTTTGTAGTACAGTTTATCTGTACTTTTTCTTTACCAGGAAAAATTAGTGTGATACAATTATCTTAAGATATTAGGGAGTGGTGTTATGGATAATCAAAATTATAATGACGAAACATTAAAAAAAGAATCAAACAATAAGATATTTATTATTATTATTTGTTTGTTTATCTTTATTATTATGGTGATAGGTGTTTCTATGGCTACTTTTACTTATACTAAAGAAAATAAGAGTATTAATACAATAAGTACTGGAAATATTTATCTAAATTATACTGAGGATACTAATGGCATTAATATTACAAATGCGTATCCTATGGCTGATGAGGTAGGTAAGACTTTAACTAATGAAGACCAGTATTTTGATTTTACTGTAGAAGCATCTATTAGTGGAGATGTAGTTGCTAATTATGAGGTTTCAGCTGAGAAGGAAGTTTCTTCTACATTAAATAATGATGAAGTTAGGTTATATTTAGAAAAAAAAGTTAATGATTCTTATCAAGAAGTGATGGCTCCAAAAAATTTCACTCCTCTTAAAGAAAGTACTGATTTAGGGACTAAGGCAGGGTCTATGTTACTTGATACTGGAACAATTTCTAAGAGTTCTTCTATTAATTATAGATTAAGAATGTGGGTTGCTAATACAACAATTTTAGACAATTTAGAGAAAAGTTTTGGGGTTAGGGTATCTATAAAAGCGAAAATTGATTTATCAGAATAATTCTTTTTCTTTTTTAGTGGCATTAATAT
>CALVVC010000107.1 GCA_944363755.1 uncultured Bacilli bacterium | reverse complement strand
TGTGAAGAAAAAGGCTTTTTAGAAACTTTAAGTAGTAAAATAGCAAAGCAAGAACAAGCTTATATTAAGTTTTTAAGAGATATAGAAGAAAAAACTACAACTCTTGCGGATGATTTATCTAAGTATAATAATTTAATTGCAGAATTTGGTATAGGTAGTATAGAACTTAAGAAAGAAAAATTAATTTCCAGTTATAGTAAAGATGTTTATTTAAGAGCATTAACTAATCCTTCTTTAGTATGTTTAATTGTTAGAGGAGAAATGCCTGCAGATATAGTAGATTTAGAGTTATTTCAAAGTGCTCTTGCTAAAAGAGGGATACCTTCATATATAGATACTTTAGAAAATGTTTTTCATTATAATGCAAATAAATATGTTAAGCAGAAAAAATAAGTTATATGTTAAATACTTGCGTAAATATAACATTTATGATATTATGAATATGTAAAGAAAATTTACATAAACTAAAAAAGAGGAACATTTGATTTGCTAGCGAATGTCTCCTCCATAATTTTTTTGGATTGCAGACACTCTTCTCAAACGTTGATTAGAGTGTCGCTATTTATATTTTAATTGCAAGTATTAATAAAACAAGACTAATCAGGATAAGAGGAAGTTGTTTTAATGCTTTTAATATAAAAGTTTTTAACTTCATTTCCTTTTATCTCCTTTCTGGAGGTACGACACTCATATCAAATGTTCCTTGTGTATATAGGATTATATTATAATCTATATAACAATCGAACAAGAGATAATTTTAACTGGTAATTTATGGTAATAAAGAATTTAAATATTTTAACTCTTTTTGTATGCTTTATAATCAAAATAGTAGAATTGTTTTAAGTTAAAAAACTACATAAAAAAGATAGTATTGACTATAAGAAAAACTTAGGTCCTATACTATCTTTTTCATTTTCATAATTTGTATTATCATTATAATTACTATTATTAAAATATTTGTTATCTTCATCAATTTCATCATTGTTATTAATAGCATTTGCAACTTTAAATAATGTTCTTGCATTACTTAATAGAGGTTTTACTTGATAGACTATTGGTATTGCTTGATTGATTATTCCTAATGTTTTTTGTGTATTATTTAAAATATTATTCCAATTAATTCCTTTTTTCATCATATAATTAGGTATTCCCATATTATAATCATTGTACATAAAAACACTACCTTTCCCTTTACTTTAATATATGATTAAAATTTCTTACTTGTGAATCTTTTAAGAGAGTGATATAATTATTTTAAGAATAAGGAGGAAGTGCTATGGAAATAATTGCAAAGCCGTTTATTTTTATATATCATATAGTTCATTATATTTTGCTTTCTCCTAAACGTATATTATCCTATGCTTATAGTGGTGTTTTAGCAGTTATTGATAAATTAAGTAGAGGTAAAGTTAGTGAAAGAAAAGCTAAGAAACTTGAAGATGATAAAGCTATTTTAGAAGTAGAAGAGATGATGAATGCCTCAAAGATTAATTCTAAAGAAAAGCTTGTTATAGATAAAGAGCCATTAATTTCTTTTAGATATAAAATAAAAGGTAGTAGTGGTAAAATAATTAATGGTACTTTTGAAGGGCCTAGTGCTGCAGAAGTTAAATTATTTTTACAAAATGAAGGTTATGAAGTATTAGAAGTAGTGCCACGTAAATTTTATGATGTAGATGTAAATATTGGTGGTAAGTTTACAGCAGCAGATCTTTCTTTTTCTCTTACTCAATTATCTACATATTTAAAAGCAGGTATTGCTTTAATAGATTCAGTTAGAATTTTGGAAAAACAAAGTGAAAAACCAGAACAAAGGAAAATTTATCAAAAAGTAGTATATGAATTATTGAAAGGCCAAGACTTATCAGTTGCTATGGAAAAACAAGGTGAAAAATTTCCTACTCTTTTAGTTAATATGATAAAAACAGCTGAACTTACTGGTGATTTAACCTCAGTTTTAGATGATATGGCTGATTATTATACTTCTAAAGAAGAGACAAGAAAAGCGATGGTATCTGCTATGACTTATCCTATAATAGTTTTATGTATTGCAATAGGAGTTATTATCTTTATCTTAGTTAGTATTGTTCCAAGTTTTGTAGAAATGTATGAAGATAATGATGCAGAGATTCCTGCTATTACAACATTTGTTATGAATGCTAGTGATTTTATTGTAAATTCTTATATTTTTATAATTATAGGTGTTGTTATTTTTGTAGGATTATTTGCCTATTTATATAAGAAAAATAAATCTTTTAGAAAAAATATTCAGTTAATTCTTATGCATATACCTGTATTTAGTCAAATTATTATTTATAATGAAGTATATAATTTTACTAAGACTTTTGCTTCTCTTTTAAACCATGGTGTTTTTATTACTGATAGTATGGAAGTGCTTGCCAAAATAACTAATAATGAAATATATAAAGAGATAATTGCTAAGACTATTATAAATTTAAATAAGGGTGCTAATATATCAGAATCATTTAAAGGTCAATGGGCTTTTCCTGTCGCTGCTTATGAGATGATTGTAACAGGGGAGAAGACTGGACAACTTGGATTAATGATGGAGAAAGTTGCTAATTATTATCAAGTATTACATAAAACTTTAGTTAAACAGATGCAAAGTTTTATAGAGCCTTTAATGATTGCATTTTTAGCATTAATAGTAGGTACAATTCTTTTATCAATAGTTGTTCCAATGTTTGATATTTATGGAAAGATTCAGTAGGTGATTTAATGGAAGTTTTATATATAGTGTGTTTCTTTATTATAGGCCTAGTATTTGGGTCTTTCTTTTGTTGTATAGGGCTAAGATTATCTACTAATAAAAAAATCATTAATGATAGAAGTGTTTGCGATAATTGTGGACATATTTTATCATGGTATGATTTAATTCCTATAATATCGTATATAATATTAAAGGGTAGGTGTAGATATTGCAATGAAAAGGTAAGTTTATTAAATCCTTTTATAGAAATAGTAACTGCTATTTTATTTGCTCTATCTTATTATAGTTTTGGATTTTCATTAGACTTAGTTTTATCTCTTAGTATAGTGAGTTTATCTATGATTATTTTTGTAAGTGATTTAACTTATATGATTATACCTGATGAAGTAATAATTTTCTTTAGTGTAGTTATTATAATTTTAGAATTCTTTTTAGAAGGGATATCTCTTTTAGGGCTATCTTTACTTAGTGGATTATCTTTATTCTTTTTTATGTTTGTTTTAATGAAATTAGGTAATAATTTATTTAAAAAAGAATCTTTAGGTGGAGGGGATGTTAAATTATTTTTTGTCTTAGGACTTGTAATTGACCCTTTTTTAGGACTTGTAACTATCTTTTTAGCGAGTTTTATTGCCTTACCAGTATCATTATATCTTCTTTATAAAAATAAAGAGCATATGATACCTTTTGGACCTTTCATCTTAATTGCTTTCCTTATTATTTTCTTTAGTAAAGTTACTACTAATGATATATTTAACTTTTTAACATTATTTTAAAATTCTTATTGACGAACATTCTTTCTAATGTTAAGATAATAAACATTAAAACATTTATATAAAAGTATGGTTTGGTAAAATAAGCCGAAAATAGCCGAATTAATAATATTAATTATTAT
>CALVVC010000106.1 GCA_944363755.1 uncultured Bacilli bacterium | reverse complement strand
CCTGGTGGTTATCATCACGATTATTATGAGATGCCTAATGGTAATTTATTAGTCGCTAGTGATGATTTTACTAGTGGTGAAGGTACTGTAGAAGATTATATTGTAGAACTTGATAGGGAAACTGGTGAAGTTGTTAAGACTTTTGATTTAAAAGATGTCTTAAATATGGAAGATGGTAAGAGTGAAAATTGGATAGAGTATGATTGGTTTCATAATAATTCTGTTTGGTATGATGAAGAGTCTAATTCTATAACTTTATCTGGTAGACATCAAGATGCTGTTATTAATATAGATTATGATAGTGGTGATTTAAACTGGATAATAGGAGACTCTACTAACTGGAGCGAAGAATATCAGAAGTATTTCTTTACACCTGTTGGAGATGATTTTGAGTGGCAATGGAGTCAACATGCTGCGATGATTACTCCTGAAGGTTATGTGTTTATCTTTGATAATGGTAATAATAAATCTAAAAAGGAAGATGAGTATGTTCCTGCAGAAGACAGTTATTCTCGTGGGGTTATGTATAAGATAGATACAGAAGAAATGACTATTGAACAGGTATTTGAATATGGAAAAGAACGTGGTAGTGAATTTTATTCTCCATATATATCTGATGTTGATTATTTAGAAAGTGAGCATTATATAATTCATTCTGGTGGTATTGTTTATGTAGATGGAAAGAACTCTAATCAACCAGCAGGAATTAGTGGGGCAGACCGTTTAGTTAGTGATACTGTAGAATATAAAGATGGTGAGGTTATCTTTGAAATAGTTTTACCTACTAATAACTATAGAGTTGAAAAGATGAGCTTATATTCAGAGAATGAAAGTTTTAAGTTAAGTAGGGCAGAAAGAGTTGGTAGTTTGGGTGAGACTGAAGTTACTAATAGTGAGTTAGGTTTTATTTTGAATAGTAAAGATTTTAAAGATATAGAAGAAGAACATAATATTAGTATTACTAAAGAAGTTGATAGATTAGTATTTACTGGTAAATTTAAAAGAGGTACTGATGTTAATGTTATTCTTTATAAGAATGGTATTAAGAATGTTTATAATGTTTCTATAAGTAAGAAACCTTATACTGCTTTATGCGTTGATATATTTACAGAAGAAGAGACTAAAGAAGGTATTAGTGTTACTAAATATATAAATGAAGATGGACTTAGTGGAAAATACTCTATTTATGTAGAAGTAGATGGTACTATTTATAATACTAATAGATATGTTGAATTTTAAAAATATAGAAAAAAATAGTTATCAGAAGTGTTTGCATAAATGTAATAATTATGATATGATGTATATGTAAGAAAAATTTTCATACAATATAAAAAGAGGAACACTTAATAATAGCATGTTGAGTGGCCTCGAATAATATAATTGCGTCGAGAACCACCTAAATCGTTGCTGAGTTAGGTGGCTTCTTCTATATTAAAGCAAGTGTTATGAATAGTAATATGAGATTTTGAAGAAATAATATAATCACTAGAGAAGAAATTAAGTAATCTTTCTTGTTCATATATTAGCCTCCTTTCTGAGGCCACACCCAACTATTAAATGTTCCTACATATAGAGTATCAAATTAAATTTTATATAGCAAGAAAAAAATGTAATAAATTAGTTACGAATTTTCGTAAATGTATTTCTATTTTTCTATATTGACTCTCTAGTTAACTGTAATGTTATGCTTAAGATGTAAATCTTTTTGAAGGGGGAGTTTTATGAAAAAGATTAAAAATAACTTTAAGGAGTTAAAGACAAACTTAAAGATGTATCTAGATATATTCCTGTGGAATATACAGAAATTCCTAATTTTATATGGCTTGATGTTATTAAAAACTTAATTAAAAAACTTCCTAGTATGGAAGAAGAGTTATTGTCAGCTTCATTTAGGGAATTTGTAATTAGTGGTCATACTGAAGGAAAAAGGTTTCTTCCTTGGCAAATGTTTGATAAAAGCAGATATGAACTAGTGAAAAGATTATAATAAAAATTTGCATAAATGTAATAATTATGAATAAAGATAAAATTAAAATTCTTCTTTTTATGTGAGTAATTGAAACAAATAACTAGATATACATTTCTAGTTTTTTTGTAGTATAATTATGTTAGCAATATATGTAGTAAGTAAAGATGGAGGTAGTTATGAATCTAGGAGTATTTGACATTGAAAATTTCAATATCTTGAGTGATGATGAGAATTATTATTTTTTTAGTTCTTTTTATATGGGAGATAATAATGATATTGAAACAGGAATTACTTTAGATTCAAATGGTGAGATTTATAGAATAAGAACTGATAGAGAAAGATATGATAAGACTCCTATATATAATTCTGATAGTTCAATTTCATTAGTGGAAATGGTTGATCATATTAAAATGCAACATAGGACTGATACTAATTGTATCTCTTTAACTAGTAATGCTAATGCTGCTGCTTTATATGGTAGAGGTTATTATAAAGATAAATATGTGATGGTAAAAGTGCCTAAAAAGGAAATTGGTAGTAGAGTATATAATGCCGGTCAATATATGATTAATGAAATTAAGAAAGTTATTGATAATTATTTAGAAAATAATGAAATTGATGATATGACTAAATATTTTTTGTCTTCTATTCGTCATGCTAAAAGTGAAGAAAAATTAGATGAAATAATGAAAATTTATAATCAGAAAAGTGAAGAGAAAAGGCAAGAAATGTTTGAAAAAGGTATTATCTATCAAAATACTAATACTACTTCTGTAGATTATCAAGCTTTGAATGCAAAACAGAATTTTGAAAAAAATAAGATTGTTGCAATACTTAATGTATTTAATAAAAATATTATTCCTAATGTCTCTAATAAATTATTGATTCAAACTTTAGGAAATGCTTTTTCTTCTCTTGAACTTATTAATTATAAAGATATTGAAAAAGAATATATAATTGATGTACCAAAAGAAATGGTTGATATTTTAGCATTGTTACAACAAGTTCCAGAAAACTATCCCTTAATTAATGAGCTTAAAGATGAGATAAAAAGTATAATTGTTAATAAGGAATATAGTGTTGAAGAATTTAAATATGCTAATGAAAAGTTAGATACTGATAATCAATATACAATTGAGAATATGTATAATTTGACTAATGGTAATGTTGATTTTTATAGCTCTATAAGTTTATATACAAAATCTTTTTATTTAGCAAAGTCTAAATTAAGGACTTTAAGTAGTGTTGATATGTTATCTTTACTTGTAGATAATAATAAATATGGTAATATACTTTCTTATTTAAGAACACATACTTATGGTGTTGAACCTGAAGTTTTTTCAAGACAATCTAGTAATAGAATGAAAATAAGTGAATCTGTTAGTTTAGATTTTAGACCAAAAGAAAGAGAACTTTTTGATTTTATTGATAAACTATCTACTAGTGATTTAGAATATATAATTAATAATCCAACTGAAGCCCTTAAATATTATTTAGAAAACTTTGATGATATTGAACATAGGCAAGTTGATAAAGAAACATATTACGCTAATGCGATAATTGATTTATTTGATTGGAGTAAATTAAATGTAGTAAGTTTTTCTAATAGACAAAGAAATCAGTTTGTTGATAGGTTAAAAGAACGTAATATTGTGGAGA
>CALVVC010000105.1 GCA_944363755.1 uncultured Bacilli bacterium | reverse complement strand
TCGTCTTTTTCTTTATAATTATTTAATTCTGTGATAGACTAATTATAGAAGGATTGATGAAGATGAAGAAAGTTGTAATTATAGGTTGTGGTAATGTAGGACTTGAGTATTTAAAGAAGCTTTGCTTAACTGATATGACTCTTGATATTAGTTTAATTGATATAGATGAAGAAAAACTTGAAGGGGAGATACTTGATTTAGAACATTCTTTAGTCTATAGAAATTGTAATATTAATATAAAACTTGGTAATTATAGTGATTGTGATAATGCAGATATAGTTGTAATAACAGCAGGTGTTCCACAGTCTACTAATGATAGAATGGCTGATTTAAAGAAAGCTAATGAAATTATAGTAGATATTACTAATAATCTTAGAGAAACTTCTTTTAAAGGTATTACCTTAGTCGCTTGTAATCCAGTAGACGTTATAACAGAACTTATCGCTCATTATACAGATTATTCTTATAATAAAGTGATAGGTACAGGTTGTATGTTAGATACAGCAAGACTAAAGTCTTTAATTAGTAAAAAGATTAAAGTAAAAGCTAGTGATATAAATGTCTATGTTTTAGGAGAACATGGCAATAGTCAGTTTGTCGCTTGGAGTAATGCTAATATAGGTTTAGAAAACTTAAGTCAATATTTATCACTTGATGAAAAGTTAGAGTTAGAAGATGAAACAAAACATATGGGTGGATTTATCGTTAAACATAAAGGTTATACTAGTGATGGAGTAGCAATGTGTTTATTAGAACTTACCTTATGTATCCTTAATGATTTAAAGAAAGTCTATCCAGTATCAAATTATAATACAACCTATGATGTATATCTTTCAACCCCATGTATTATAGGAAAAAACGGTATAGAAAAAGTTATTAATATTAAATTAACTACTGAAGAGAAAGAAAAATTAGAAGAATCGAGTGAAGTAATTAGTGAAGCTCTTGATAGAATCTTACCAAAGGAGTTGTATTAGTAATGAGTAATTATATTTTTTTAGTAATTATTTTCTTATTTATGGCCATAGAAGCAACTAGTGCTTATAAGTTTTTTAGACTAAAGAAAATTAAAATAGGTATATTTTCTACTATTTATTTTCTTATTACTTTAATACTTACTTTAAGCTACTTTAAAAGTCGTAATATAACAGTAGAAAATGAATTAGAAAGTCTTATAAATGGAATTACAGACTTTAATTTATTTGCTATCATAATTCTTATACTTAATATTTCTATGATTATAATTAGTACAATTAGTTATGTTAAAGTAATATTATTAACTAAAGAAATAAACAAGAAAAAAGAGGAAGAATTATAAAAGTTCTTCCTCTTTTTGTTCTTCATCAATTGTTATAGATTTAGATTCTACTTTATTATCTTTATCTTGTAATGTATTACTTGTATCATTTTCTTTATACTTAATACCTCTAATCTTACAATAAATATCTAAATCATCATCAACATCAATTATCTTATATATCTCATCAAATGTAGTATGACCATCTAATACTTTTAATAATCCATCTTGGAGCATAGTAATAACATCTGATGTATAAACCATCTTATTTAAATCCTCTTTTTCTAGATTTTCTTCATTTAAAGCATTTCTAATTTCATCATTAATCATTAATACTTCTTGAATGGCAATACGACCATGGTATCCTTTATTACATTTCTCACAACCATCAGGATTAGCATTATATATATAATCTACATCTTTACCTAAAGCTAACTTAAATATTTTTTTCTGATAAGGTGTAGTTTTCTCTTTTATATGACAATGTGGACATACCATTTTAGCAAGCTTTTGAGAAATAATACCTGATAAGGCACTTGATAATAAATATCTTTCTACATTCATATCAAGTAATCTTTCAATAGTACTTAAAGAGTTATTAGTATGAATTGTTGATAGAACTAAATGTCCTGTAATAGAAGCACGCACAGCGATTTTAGCAGTTTCACTATCACGAATCTCACCAATTAAGATAACATTTGGATCTTGTCTTAAAATAGATCTTAAAACAGTTGCAAAGTCAAGTCCAATTTCACTATTTACTTGAACTTGATTTAAGCCTTCAAGATTCATTTCTATTGGGTCTTCAACAGTTATAATATTAGTTTCTTTTTTATTTAAAACTTGTAAAATAGAGTAAACTGTAGTACTTTTACCAGAACCAGTCGCTCCTGTTATTAAAATAATACCATTAGGTTCTTCTATCATCTTCTTTAGTTTTTTAAAGTTATCTTCATTAAATCCAAGAGCATCTAATCCTTCAAGACTCCTAGAATAATCAAGAATACGGATAACACATTTTTCTCCTTCATTAGTAGGTAGAGTAGATACACGAGTTTCTAGATTAATACCTTTGATAGTTCCCTTAATAGATCCATCTTGAGGTAGCCTACTTTCAGTAATATTCATATTAGCGATAAGCTTTATTCTTGTTATTAAATTTCTTTCATAAATTTTAGGAATCTGTGTATAATCTTGTAAATCACCATCGATTCTAATTCTTACCATTAAACAATCTTCTCTTGGATCAAAATGAATATCACTAGCTCCTGCATTAGATGCATAAGCGATAATATCATCAACAACATTAACGATAGGCGTTTTTGTTATGTCATATGTTACCAAAGTATCAACCCCTTTACTTTCTTCTTTTATTCTACTATAATATATTATATAGTAATAATAGCCTAATTACAAGAGGAGTTTAGAATGAAAAAAACAAGAATAGTAAATAAAAATGGATTTATTTTAGTAGAAACCTTAATAGTTGGTGTTTTTATTGTTGGCATTTTTTCTTTACTTTATACTAATTTTTTCCCTCTTATTGGAGAATATGAAAGATATAAAGACTATGATACAGTTGAATCTACATATATCGCTCACTGGGCTCGTATAATAGCTTTAAAAGGTCTTCCTGATAGTAGTTATAATACTGCCAAAAATAATGGCTATCTTGATATTAGTAACTGTTCTTTATATTCAAATTCAAATGGTGTATCATCTTGTTCAGCTTTTGTTACTATGAATAACATCTCAAAGATATATTTAACACCTTATTCTACAGTTAGTTTTAAAAATTTTGTAAAAGATAATAATAGTTTTAGTAGAAGTTTTAGAGAATATATTTCTTATTTACCAACATATAGTAAGAATAGTAGTAAGACCCCTACTACAGGTTATTATAGAATAGTTGTAGAATATGTTTCAAATGATACATATAAATATGGGAACATTGAGTTATACAAGAAATAGGTGATAAGAATGAGAATTAATAATAAAGGCATAACTTCTGTAGAGTTATTAGTATGTTTTATAATTGTATCAACAATAGTCGCTAGTATGTATAGTTTAATACTTAGTTATCGTAATAGAGAACAGATAGAAGAAGTTAATAATGAAGTAGTTTCTTTTAGTAATACTTTACAAAGAGATATTCAAAAAGATTTAGTAAATGGTCACTTAGTTAATGTTACTAATGTAAGTGCTGATGGACATAGTGCAACTTTAACATTTGATAATCCTTTTAATTATACAACTACTCTTACTATAAAACCAAATGAAGGAGTTATTAGTTATGGTAAAAGTAGTGATGTAATTGATTATAAAATACCTGGAATTACTGATTTAATGTTAAGCCCTGATTCTAAAATTGAATATATTCC
>CALVVC010000104.1 GCA_944363755.1 uncultured Bacilli bacterium | reverse complement strand
ATTAATACTAACAAATCACAATTCTCACTTACCACTAATTCATTATAACTTTTACATAATTCTTCAACTGCTATAGGTGTCTCAACAGGAGATAATGGTGTAAATCTTATTTTTCTTTCACCATTTTCATTTATTTCTTCAATATAATTTTGCGAATTTTTAAATTTACCACCATAGCTATATCCAGAATATTTATATAAATCTCTATGCAATTGTATAATTGTATTTGGATTTATATCTATAAAATTATAGTTTTCATGTATCAAAGATAACACATCTCTATAACCAGCAATCTCTTCTTCATTTCTATTTTTAGGCTCTAATTTTTGATTTACTATCTCTTTTAACCTTTTATCAGTAGTATAAATACCCTCAATTTTATTTGATGATGAAGTACTTTGAATCTTTGCAATTTTTAGTAAAGTATCTAAAGTATCTTTTCTAGTTTCTAACAAAATAGATTGTTTACCTTTATACTCATGAATTTTGTTCATTAAATTAATAATATTACCATTAGATATAACACTATTGTATTCATTCAATAAATTAAACTTTCTCAAATTGCATCATTCCCCTTTCATTTGCATCATTATAGCACAGAATGATGCAATTAACAATATATTTGATGCAAATAAATTTACATTATAATTATAAAACTCTCAAATCCTCTAATCTTAAAATTGATAATTCATAATAACCAATTAGAGTGTAACTAATGCTCATAACTATTTACTCATTTTTTTCTATTCTATTTGATTTTTAGTTAAATTATCAATAAGTTCAAAAGAAAATTTGTAAAATTTATTAAATTCTTGAACAATATAATCTACGGAAACTACATAAGGAATAGGATGATTATCAAAATCATTATATTTACTATATAAAGCTACAAAACAATCCTCATCTCTTCCTATAACAGAAAAATCAGAATTTGCATATGAATGCTTATATGAATTTGATAAATTATCTAACTTATTAAACAAATCTATAAATTCATCAAAATCATTAAATTCTTTTTCCTTTTTTGCTAAATATGCACCTATTGAAGAAATATATACTTTATTTTCAAAAACAAAACCTTTTATAATAGAAATAGTAGCTATAATCTCATCTACAAAATGTTTTAAATCCAATACTATATACTCATGAAGCTTATTTAATCTTTTATATTTATAACCATTGTAAAGCAATTGTTTCATATTAGGCTGCTCTGTTTTTTTTATATCTTTCCAAATTTCATGAGATTCTATTATGTTTTGATTAACAACATCTAAATCTGTTATTAACTTCATAAATTTTAGTTGTTCATTAATATAAGGATCTTTATAAGAATTAAAATTAGGCATCAAATTAATGTTATAATTTTCTATAATTTCTTTTCCATTATCAATTAATAAATACTTTTTTCTATACTCTTTACATTTGTTTAAATTTTTTTGATACTCCATAATTACTTCCGTCATATGCTTACTCATAAGGTTTTATTTCCTCCCAATACTTTATATAAGTAGTTTATTTTTATGTATACTTTGGTACCAAGTTAGAACAAAAATTTAATATACTAAATTTATAAACTATTGTTGATAAAATTATTATTGATAAAGATAAGAATATTGAAATAATTTATAAATTTATCTTCTCCTTATTCCTTCTTTAATAGACATAGAACAAGTTTCTTCACTACCATATTTACAATAACTTACATCATCATTATATATTTCTAATCATCAAGATTAGATGTAACATATATAGTAGGATACTTAACTCCAAAGCTTCTATGAGAAACTAGTTCTTTTTTAATTTTTTCTTCTAATCTTGTAACTTGTCTAAGTGTAAGATTAGCATCCATCTCTACCATTAATTGTATCTTGTAATATTTTCCATAACGAATTAAATAAAATTTAACTTTCTCTACTCCTTTTATATCTAACAAAAACTCTTCAATTTTCTTATAAAGTTCTAAATTATCTTCAACTTTACCTATTAAATTCATAGAATTATCTTTTAAAATATTAAAAGCTGTTCTAAATACAACAAATCCCATTACAAGTGCAACTACTAAATCAACATATCTAAATATAACAATATTATCTGAAAATTGTAATAATATAGTCGCCACAATAACCCCTATAGAAGAATATAAATCCATCTTTGATTCTTTATAAGATGTAACCAACAACTGACTATTTATCTTTTTACCAACTGAATAAAGAAAAAACAAAGATATTATCTTAAGTATTAAAGCTATAAATAAGATTAATAATACTAGAAGTGATGGAATATGCCATTTACTAATAAAACCATTAACTACTATAAAAATAGATAATAGTAATAATATAACTCCTATTACTAAATTTATAATATACTCCATCTTACCAAAACCAAAAGGATGACTTTTAGTAGGACGTTTTTTAGATACTTTTATTCCAATAAAAGAAACAATATCAGTAATAAAATCACTTAATGTCTGCACTCCATCTGATATTAAAGATGTAAAATTAAAATAAAGTCCTCCACCTATTTTTAAAATAGATATAAAGAAATTTATAATCATACTAAATACAAATACCTTAAATTCTCTTTTCATGTCCTACCCTCTATACTTTCATATATTAAAGATTAAAACTGAGTATTATAACGAACTCTTTTATTTTTTTCTTTTTTAGATATTTCATACAATGTAAGGCACCTAAAGAAATCTGTACTCTCATTATAATCATGTTCTTTAAGAAATTTTCTAAACTCTTTATTCTTATAACTAAGATTACAATGAATACCAGTACCAAAAGATATCCCATCTACTGTAATAACTCTATTATACATGTAAATAGGATTATCATCATCAACTTTAGAAAATGCACTCATAGAAATATCAATTACTTTAAACTTTTTATGAGTAAATACATCTTCATAAGTAACATAAGCATTATCAAAATCTATGTCAGTTACTTTAAATAATCCTACATAAGACTCATTCATTGCCTTTAACAATTTAACTTTATCTGCATTTTTAAATTTATTTTTTTCTAAATATATCTCTGTAACTGAAGGCACTTCTTTTAAATTCTTATACACAAATAGTTCAGCAATTATAGATACATCATCAGGATTATCAGAAGATAAATCAAAGCCCTTTAAATTTTCAAAACTACTAACTTCTCTATCTTTATTTAATTCATCTATATATTTACCAAAATCATATTTACCATTAAAAACATATGAAGCCATACTCTCTAAAATATCAGCATGAACCTTTCTATAATGATTATATTTCTTAATATGAGGTTTGCTATTTAAAATATATCTCCTCATATTAAGCATTGCATTTCTCATATCTTCTGCAAATAATTCATCTTCACTCATAACTATACCTCTTTCCTAACCTTTTCAATTTCTATTGGCATATAATCAATAACTTCTACTGATACACACTTATGTTTATTAGAATCAAAAGAATCATCCAACTTAGCATTATGAATATGTCCATGTATATTAATATAACCATCAGGTATCTGATTATTTTCTAGAGGTCTATGAGATAGTATAATTTTATATTCATCTAATTTAGTTTGTGTAGGAACAACTTCTAAACCAATATTATTATAAAAATTTATTGATTTACCATCATGATTACCTCTCACTAAATATATTTTCCCATTAAGTTTACTAACAAAGTCACTTATATTATCACCTAACAAAAAATCTCCCAAATGATAAACAATATCATCTTTATCAAC
>CALVVC010000103.1 GCA_944363755.1 uncultured Bacilli bacterium | reverse complement strand
CAAGTCGTAAATGTTTGTTAGTACCATTTGATTCACATAATAATATAGAACTATAGGAGGAGTTATGGGTAAGATTATTGTTATTGAAGGAATAGAAGGCTCTGGTAAAGAGACACAAAGTAAATTATTAGTAGATACTTTAAATAAAATGGGTATTAAATCTATAGAATTTTCTTTTCCTATGTATGATACTCCTACTGGGAGAATCTTTAAAGATTGTCTTTTAAATAACAATAATTATTTTTCTACTAAAATAGATACTCTTGATCCAGAGTTAGTTTGTTTATATACAGCAGCAGATCGTAAATATAATATAAAGAAAATAAATGATTACTTAATGAATGGTTATATAGTTGTAATTAACCGTTATACTAGTTCTAATATGGCTAATCAAGGTAGTAAATATGAAGATTCTGAAGATAGATTTTATATGTATCAGTGGATAGATAAATTAGAGTACTGGCTTTTAAAACTTCCTAAGCCTGATTATACTATACTTCTTAATATGCCATATAAATATAATCATCAATTATCTTTTAATCTTACTTTAGATTCTTCTAAAGAAGAGAAAGTCTTAAGAGCTTATTTAGAACTTGCTGGTCTTTATAACTGGGATATAATAGATTGTATTGATGAAGATAAAGAGAAAAGTATAGATGAGATACATAATGAGATAATAGAACTTTTAAAGAATAAAGGTATAATTTAGAGTTTTTAGGAGATGTTATTAGTAGGTGATTATATGGATTATTTACTAATACTTTTAAAAACTCTTTTCTTTTACTTTGCTATAGTTTTATTTTACCGTTTTATGGGTAAAAGAGAAGTAGGAGAACTTGGTATAATAGATTTAATTGTTTCAATATTAATTGCAGAACTAGCTGCTATTAGTATTGAAAAGTATGATACAAATATTTTTCTTATGCTCTTACCTATAGTTATTTTAGTACTTTTACAAATAATACTTGCAAAACTTTCTTTAAAAAGTGATAAATTAAGAAATATGTTAGATGGAGAAGCTTCTATGATTATAGATAATGGTAAAGTTAATTTTAAAGAGATGATTAAACAACGCTATAATTTAGAAGACTTACTTACACAGTTAAGAGCTAGAAATGTTAAAAGTATAGAAGAAGTTGAATATGCAATTCTTGAAACTAGTGGTAAGTTATCTGTATTTACTAAAGATGCTAATAATAGTGGACCATATCCCTTACCTTTAATACTTGATGGTAAAGTACAGAAAATAACATTAAAGAAAATTAGAAGAAAAGAAAAATGGCTCTATGAATTACTTGATAGTAAAAAAGTAAAACTTGATGATGTCTTTTATGCTTTTTATAAAGATAATCAACTATTTATAATAAAAAATAGTGATTGTATCTCTTAATTAGACAATATATTTATATTTTATATAATATGATAAGTATATGAAAAGAGAATATTTCCTAATACTTATCATTTTTTTATTACTATTAGTTTATATATTTATTAAAGAAGAAAACTTAGAAAGAAAGGAAGAGACTTTAGAAAAAAGAGCAGTGTTTATTTCATATATTGAACTTGGTAATAATTTAAGAGGTAAGAGTAGTAAAGATATGAAGGAAACTATAAATAATATGATAAAAAATATAGATAATTTTGGTTTTAATATGATAATACTTCAAATAAGAAGTTTTAGTGATGCTATATATAAATCAAATATATACCCTAGTAGTAGAAGTGTTGTTAATAAAGAAGGAGAGACTTTACATTTTGATATATTAAAATACTTTATAAAAGAATCTCATAATAAAAAAATAGAACTACATGCTTGGATTAATCCATATAGGATTAGTAATACTACTGATATATCTATAATTAGTAAAGATAATCCTGCTTATAAGTTATTAAATACTAATAATATTAAAATAATAGATAATGTAGGTATTTATTATAATCCTGCTAGTAGTAAAGTAGAAACATTAATTCTTAAAGGAATTGATGAAGTTATTAAAAACTATGATGTAGATGGAATACACTTTGATGATTATTTTTATCCTAAGAGTAGTGATATAGATAAAGATGAATATGAAAAAGCTAAAGAAGTTAATAATAATTTAACTTTACAAGAGTTTAGGTTAAATACAATTAGTTCATTAATAAAGAAAACTTATAATCTAATTAAAAACTATGATAAATCTATTCTTTTTGGTATTTCTCCTGATGGTAATATAGATAATAACTATAATAGTAATTATGTAGATACAAGGCTTTTTTGTACTGAAAGCGGCTATATAGATTATATAATGCCTCAAGTTTATTATGGCTTTTTAAATAGTACTAAACCTTTTGAAGAAACTATTAAATCTTGGAATAATTTAATTACTAATAAAATTGATTTAATCCCTGCTCTTGCTTTTTATAAAACAGGAAATATAGATAAATATGCTAAAGAAGGGGTTAATGAATGGATAGAATATAATAATATAATATCAAGAGAAGTATTACTTAGTAGAGAATTATCTAATTATAATGGTTTTGCTCTATTCCGTTATGATTCTATATTTGGCAGTAATTTGACAGAGACTAGTTTTTTAGAAAAAGAAAATTTAAAAAATATATTATCTTAATAAAAAAAATGCTATAATTAAATAAAGATAGGAGTGGTGTAATGAATAATAAAGGTTTTACATTAATTGAGTTACTAGCAACTATATTAATATTAGCTTTATTAATGATGGTTGCAGTTCCTAATATTATGAGTACTATTGATAAAAATAAACGTGATACTTATGTAGAAGATGCTAAAAGAATGATTACTTTAGCAGAATATGAAGTTAGAAGTAATACAAATATTGAACTTCCTACTGATGGAAACTGTATTGTTATTCCTTTAGGATCTTTAGATTTATCTGATTTTAATGAAGGACCAGAAGGAGGAAGTTATGATTTGCAAAAATCATATGTTGTAATTGCTAGGAGTGGTGGTTCTTATCTTTATTATGCTACAATAGTTGAAAAATTTGATGGACAAGTAAAAGGAATACCACTAATAAGTAGAGATGATTTAAATAAAGAAAATGCTAGAAATGAAGTATTAAGTGGAGATGAATTAAATATAATTACTCCTTCCATTGGCTCTAATTTGAATGGTTATGTTGTGTCAAATATTATTGACAGTTAAAAAAAAATTTGTTATGATTTAAAAGTAAGATATGGAGGTTATAGAAAATGAAAAAAAGAATGAATAAGAAAGGTTTTACTTTAATTGAGTTGTTAGCAGTTATTATTATCTTAGCAATATTAATGACACTTGCTATTACAGCGATGTCTGGGTATATTACTAATGCTAGAAAGGATACTTTTATTACAACTGCTCAACAATATGCTAATGCTGCAAGATTAAGTTTTGTTAATGGTGAGTATGATGCTACTATTGCAAGAGGACATTGTATTGCAATCAAAACTAAGAATATAGCATTAGAAAGTGGTTCTACTAAAAGTCCATTTGGACCAGAATATGAAGAAAATTCAAGCTATGTTGTTGTAAGAAATGTTGCTAATGCAACTGATGCAAATGATAGATATGAATATTATGTTCAAATGGTTGATAAAAATGGCAATGGATTTGGATTAATGAGAGAAGCAGATATTGATAGAGAAAACGTTCTTCAAGAATCTGTTAAAACTTCTTCTAATCCTAGTGGAAGTTATCAAGCTCTACCTGCATCTGTTGCTAGCCCAAGTACTACTACTTGGAAACTATTTAAAGGTGGTAAAACTGGAACAGCAGATGGAACATGTACATTAGATGCTA
>CALVVC010000102.1 GCA_944363755.1 uncultured Bacilli bacterium | reverse complement strand
TACAAAGAAAATTATCAAGACAAGTTAAAGGAAGTAATAATTATTTAAAGACAAAGGAGAAAATAGCAAGAGTACATGCTAAGATAAAAATTATAGAAAACATTATTTAAATGAACTTAATAATATCTCTTAAAAATTCTAGTAGTTTATAGAACTTTTTTTTCTTTTGTGTTAAAATAATTGATAGATTGGTAAGGAGGGATAATCATGAATAATCAAGATATTATTAATGAAGTTAGAAGACATAATGATATTGTTGATGTTATTTCGGAGAAGATTCCTCTTGAAAAACGCGGTAAGAACTACTTTGGAGTCTGTCCTTTTCATGATGATACTAATCCTTCTATGAGTGTATCACGTGAAAAACAAATTTATACTTGTTTTTCTTGTCATGCGACAGGGAATGTTTTTACCTTTTTAATGAACTATGAACATAAAGAATTTAATCAAGTCTTAAGCGATTTAGCATCTCGTGTTGGTATTACTTTAAAAGGCTATAAAACTAAAAAGATATCTACTAAGTATGATGAATGGTATAAAATATATAATCTCGCTAATAAATATTATCAAAATAATTTACTTACTAAAGAAGGAGAAAGTGCTAGAGAATATTTAAAGAATAGAAATATTGATGAATTAACTATTAAAGAATTTGAGATAGGTTATTCCTTAAAAAATAGAGATGATCTTACTAGATTATTAACTACTAAGGGATATTCTATTGATTTACTTAATAAAATAGGACTTAGTAGTGAAAATCATGATATCTATAATTCAAGACTTATGTTTCCTTTACATGATTTGAATGGTAAAGTAATAGGCTTTAGTGGTCGTATTATTACTAATAGTAAACAAAATAAATATCTTAATACTAAAGAAACTGAGCTCTTTAAAAAAGGTAAATTATTATATCATTATCATATTGCAAGAGATGAAGCTAGGGTTAAGAAATCTGTTATAATTATGGAAGGGTTTATGGATATAATTCGTGCTAGTACTATAGGTATTAAAAATACTGTCGCTACTATGGGTACTGCCTTAACTAAAGACCATATTAAAGAAATAAAAAGACTATCTAATAATATTATTCTTTGCTTTGATGGAGATGAAGCAGGAGTTAAGGCTACACTTACAGCAGGGGAACTATTTAAGAGTGAAGGAATTGAAGTTAAAGTAATAATGCTTAAAGAAGATGATGACCCTGATACTTATATATTAAAGAATGGTAAAGAGGCTTTTCAAGGCCTATTAAATAATGCAATTTATTATAGTGATTTTAAGATTAAGAACTTATCACGTAATCGTAACTTTACAAGTAGTGAAGAGAAGTCTAATTATATTCATGAAGTTTTAGAAGAAGCATCTAAAATTAATGATTCTATTAGAACAGAAATTATACTAAAAGACCTTGCAAAAAAGTTTGAAATAGGGTATAATACCCTAGAAAAAAGTTTTAAGGAGTTAGTTAACACTAAAGAGATAAAAAAAGAAGTAAATACTACTCCTAAAAATGTACAACCTAAGAAGAAAGATAAGTATCAAAAAGCAAGCCTCAATATTATATATTATATGTTAAATAAGCAAGATATTATCGATATGGTAGAGAGTGAACATTTAGTGTTTCCTACCGAAGATTTAAGAGCACTTGAAAGTGAAATTGTTTATTTTTATCATAAGTATGGGTTTATTAATGAAGCAGACTTTTATACTTACTTAACACCTAAAGGGGAGTTACTTAATCTTTTGAATGATGTTTTAGAAATGGATTTAAAGACATCTCTTACTAAAGAGGAACTATTAGATTATTTTAAAGTTATTAGAGAATATAACTTAAAAAAAACAATTGCTAATTTAGAAGAGAAAATTAAAAATGAAAGTGATCCGTTAAGACAAGTAAAATATGCAGAAGAGATTAGAAAACTAAGAATAGGGGATGTGTTAAAATGGTAGAAGAAATTAAAACAATGGAACAAAGAAAAGATAAACTTATTAAATTAGGTAAAAATCAAGGATATATTACATATGAACAACTTGCTAGTGAACTTAAAGGGCTTGAAATAGATAGTGATAGTCTAGATGATTTGTATAATAGTTTAGTATCTTTAGGAATAGATATTGTATCTGAAGATGGTAGTGATGATGCAAGTGGTGATGAGATTACTGAACATACTAAGACTGAAGATTTAACTATGTCTAAAGATATTAAAATAAATGATCCTGTTAGAATGTATTTAAAAGAAATAGGTAGAATACCTCTTTTATCTAGTGATGAAGAATATGAATATGCACAACGTGCTGTTGAAGGTGATGAAGAGGCGAAAAGAATACTTGCTGAGTCTAATCTTCGTTTAGTAGTTTCTATCGCTAAACGTTATGTAGGTAGAGGTATGTTATTTCTTGATTTAATTCAAGAAGGTAATATTGGTTTAATGAAAGCAGTTGAGAAGTTTGATCCTACTAAGGGGTATAAATTCTCTACTTATGCAACATGGTGGATAAGACAAGCGATTACAAGAGCGATAGCAGATCAAGCAAGGACTATTAGAGTTCCTGTTCATATGGTTGAAACAATCAATAAATTAGCTAGGATTCAAAGACAACTTACACAAGAGTTAAATAGAGAGCCTACTGATGATGAGATAGCAGAAAAGTTAGAAATGCCTGTAGAAAAGGTTAGAGAGGTCTATAAAATAAGTCAAGACCCAGTTGCACTTGAAACACCTATTGGTGAAGAAGATGATTCTCATTTAGGAGATTTTATTAAAGATGATAGAATGATAGGACCAGAAGAATATACTACTGAAGAAATGCTTAAAGAAGAACTAAGAAGTGTTCTTGCAACTTTAACAGAAAGAGAAGCGAAAGTGTTAAGACTTAGATTTGGGCTTGATGATGGACAATGTAGGACTCTAGAAGAAGTAGGGCAAATATTTGGAGTTACAAGAGAACGTATTAGACAAATAGAAGCGAAAGCTTTAAGGAAATTAAGACATCCATCTAGATCAAGGAAATTAAAGGATTTCTTAACAGATTAAATGAAAATTAATAAGAGATTAAAAACAATAGGGGATTTAGTTCCTCTTTATTCATACCCACTAGATATTGGATGTGATCATGCTCTTTTGTCTATTTATCTTGTTAAAGAAAGAGGTTTTAGTAAAGTTAAAGCTAGTGATAATAAAAGTGGACCTTTAAAGAAAGCTTTAGATAATGTTAAGTTTTACAAAGTATTTAATAAAGTAGAATTAGTAAGAAAAGAAGGATTAGATTCTTATAGTGATGGAATAGATACTATTACTATATCTGGTATGGGAGGACTTAATATTAATAAAATATTAGATGATAATAGAAAATATTTAAAGAATATAAATACTCTAATATTATCTCCCAATAACTATACTCTTGCAGTTAAAAGAAAATTAATTAAATTAGGATACTATATAGATAATGAAGTTTTATTGAAAGAAAATAAGATAATTTATGAAATATTAGTTTTTAAGAAAGGAAGAAGGTTTTATTCTTATAAGAAACTATTCTTAGGGCCAGTTTTAATGACTAAAAAAGATAGTCTTAGTAAAGAATATTATGAGAGTTTATTAAAGACAAAAATATCTTTATTAAAAGCTTTACCTAAATCATTTAGAAATAAAATTAGAGTTACTAAAAAAGAAATAAAGTATTTAGAAGAAGTTTTAATGTAAAATAATGGGAGCAAGCAACAAATTAGTTGCTTTTTTTCTTGACGCAATCTATCTATTATGATACATTAAAATTAGAAGAGGCGATGCATAATAGATGGAGGAAGGAGGAATTTTGAAAAAAATTA
>CALVVC010000101.1 GCA_944363755.1 uncultured Bacilli bacterium | reverse complement strand
TAATATGGAAAAAATATATGTTTTTGGGCATCGTAAACCAGATACAGATTCAGTAACTGCAGCGATAAGTTATGCTCATTTAAAAAAACAATTAGGTTTTAATGTAGAGCCACGTGTACTTAGTTCTATTAATAAAGAAACAAAGTATGCTTTAAACTATTTTAAAGTAAAAGAGCCTAAATATTTAAATGATGTTAAATTACAACTTAAAGATATTAATTATCATAGAGGTTATTTTTTAAATGAAAAGAAATCTATTTATGATACTTATGTTTATATGTTAAACGAAGGATTAACTGGTGTACCAATAGTTGATGATAAAAATGAATTTAAAGGAATAGTAACAATTAAAGATTTAGCTCATACTTTTATCAGTACTAAGATAGAAAAGCTTGAAACTAGTTATGATAATTTACTTAATGTTTTAAATGCTTGTGAAGTAAATAGAGCAGATGATGAAGTTATTGGTAATATATTAGCAGCAGCATATCGTAGTACAACCTTTATTAATACAGTTAATTTAACAAGTGATGATATTTTAATAGTAGGAGATAGACATAGCGTAATAGAGTATGCTGTTAATTCTAAAGTAAAAATGATAATATTATCAGGATTTAGTGAAATAAAAGATAAACATATAGAACTTGCTAGAAAAAATGGTGTTAATATTATTAGAAGTAGTTATGATACATATCATATTGCTAAGTTAATAGGTCTTGCTAATTATATTAGAACAATGGAACGTACTACAAAAGATACTGTTTATTTTGAAGACACTAGTTATATTGATGATATATTAGATGTTAATAAAAAATTAAGACATACTAATTATCCAGTTATTAATAGTAGAACAGGTAAATGTTTAGGACTATTAAGAATAACAGACTTAGATTCTAAAAATCCTAAAAAAGTAATACTTGTTGACCATAATGAAGAAAAACAAAGTGCTGATGGACTTAATGAAGCAGAGATACTTGAGATAGTTGATCATCATAATTTAAGTAGTTTATCTACTACAAGTCCTATAAATTTTAGAAATATGGCTGTAGGTTCTAGTAATACTATTATTTATTCTTTATATGAAGAAAGAAATATAGAAATACCTAAAGAAATAGCAGGACTTATGTTATCAGGAATTTTATCTGATACTTTAATATTAAAGTCACCTACAACGACTGAATTAGATAAAAAAGCTGTTAAAGAGTTAGCAAGTATAGCAGAAGTTGATTATGAAGAATATGGACTTAATTTAATTAAAGCAGGTACATCTTTAGATGGTATGACTCATGAAGATGTGTTGTATAATGACTTTAAATTATATACAGTAGATGATAAAACTTTAGGAATAGGACAATTCTTTACAACAAACTTTGATGATATTAAAAAAGAAATGGATGATTATCTTGATACTTTAGATAGAGAAGCTGAAGGTAATAATTATTCTTTAATCGCTTTATATATAACAGATATTATTAAAAATGGTTCTTATGTTTTATTTAATAGAAAAGCTAAAGACTTTATGGATAATGCTTATGATAAAGAAATAGAAGAAGGAGAATACTTACAAGACGTTGTTTCTCGTAAGAAAAATGTTGTACCTGTAATAATGTCAAATTTTGAAAAATAGTATAGTGTAATCTATAGTATAGGGGGGAGTTAATGATGAATGATAAAGCTTTTGAACTAGCTATGGATTTAATTAATGATATTGATAAAAGAGATGATGAGATTTGGCTAGATAGACAAAAGAGATTTGATATTTTAAGAGATAATATGGCAAGTGATGAAGTGTTTAAATATTTAGAAAACAAATTTCAAGCTTTAACTATTGAAGTTTGTGGTGATTATACTGGTTTAATTCTTGATTTGATGAAACAGAAGGTCTTAGAAGGATGGTGTTGGCAAACTACTGAGAGTGCCATTGTATTTCTTTTAGATGATGATTATATTGAAAGAGGAAACTTAGTTTTTGATAAATATACAAATTATTGGCATTCTTGGATTAATTTTCATGTTAAAAATATGGAATATACTTTTGATCCTTGCTTAAATATTTTATGTGAAAGAAAACTATATCAAGAAGTTTTTGAAACGGATGTAAAAGGAATTGTTAATGCTAGTATAGTAAGAGATAAATTAATAGATTCTATTTTAAATCCTAAGCCTAAAAAAATATCTAATTCACCTGGTAGTATCTTTGTTGAAAATTTTATGAAAAAATACTTTGGTGATAGTTTAGAAAGGCAAAAAGATGAAGTTCGTATTTCAGGTAATGATGATGTAACTAGTCCAATGTATCGTAATAGTACAGGATATATTGCAGAAATAAAAGATGGAACAATTAAAAAACTAGTCGCTCACTATTATGAAAATGGTTAATGTTTATATGTGTCTAGTTTAGATTATAGTTCTTTTATTTCTGCTTTTTTAATGGTATAATTATTAAATAGAAAAGAGGTTATTATGATAGATATTATTAATACAATCATTTTAGGAATTATTCAAGGAATTGCCGAATTTCTTCCTATTTCAAGTAGTGCTCATTTAATTATTTTTAGAGATCTTTTTGGAATAGGTGCTACTATGTCTACTAAAGTAGCATTATGCTTTGATTTAGCCTTACATTTTGGAACATTACTTGCTATTGCTGTATTCTTCTTTAAAGACTTTTTAAATATGGTTATAAAAGGTGTTACTAAAGGTGTTAAAGATAAAGAAGGAAAATTATTTTGGCAAGTGGTAGTTGCAACTATTCCTGCTGCAATAGTTGGAGTTTTATTTGAAGATATAATAGAAGATGCTATTAGAACTAACTACCTTTTAATTGCCACTGCTCTAATAGTAATGGGTATTATCATCTATTTAGTTGATAAAAAATGTAAAGAAGAGAAAAATACTAAAGAACTTTCCTTTAAAGATGCTATTATTATAGGATGTTCTCAAGTCTTTGCTCTAATACCAGGATTTTCTCGTAGTGGAACAACTATCGCTAGTGCAAGATGCTTAAAAGTAGATAGAGAATCTTCAGCTAAGTTTTCATTTTACTTATCAGCACCTGTTGTCCTTGGAGCCTGCGTTCTTCAACTTTTAGATGATGGGGCGGTAGAATTAATAATACAAAACTCTACTATCTTTATTTTAGGAATTGTTATATCATTTATTACTGGTTTAATTTGTATTAAATTTTTACTACAATATCTTAAAAAACATGACTTTAAACTATTTATGATATATCGTATTATTCTTGCCATAATTGTTATTCTAACAGTAGTATTTTAAGGAGGAAGTGATTTATGCTAGACAAATCATTTAAAAGAATATGTGATGGTATTAAAAAAGATGTTAAAGATACACAATTAGAAATTATGATAAATGCTAATACTAATTTAGTTAATCTTTATTATAGAATAGGAAAAATAATTAGTGAGAACTTTTCTTGGGGAAATAAATTTGTAGAAAATGTTTCTTTTGAACTTAAAAATACTTTTCCAACTTTGAAAGGCTTTTCCGCTCGTAATTTAAATTATATGAAAGCTTTTTACGAAGAATATAAAGATGATGAAGAATTTTTGCACCTAGGTGCAAAAATACCTTGGAAACACAATATTACTTTAATGCAAAAAGTTAAAGATAAAAATATTCGTAAATGGTATATGGAAAAATGCTTAGAAGAAGGTTGGTCAAAGAATATTTTAATATATCAGATAGATACTGATTTATATAAAAGACAGGTAGAAAATAAAAAACACAATAATTTCAAGTTAACTTTAAAAGAAAATAGTGATCTTGCTAATAACATTATGAAAGAGCCTTATGTCTTTGATTTAATAGAATTAACTGA
>CALVVC010000100.1 GCA_944363755.1 uncultured Bacilli bacterium | reverse complement strand
TGTTCTTTTTTTATTTGATTATTAATAGGTCTAACCTCTATATAATCAGGAAATTCTTTATTTTCAATCAAATAAAGCAATCTATCTTTAGATATAGTAACTTCATGATTTTTATAAGAATCTTCATATATTTTCTCAACTAGAAATAAGATATTTTTCTCAACAACCTCTACACTATTATTATTAGTTTCTATTAAATATGCATGAGATAAAAAGCCCTTATCAAGAGCTTTATTTATTTCACTATAAAATTTAGGTTGTAAAGACTTTACTTCTAAGTCCATTAGACATCACCCTTAAAACATTAATACTTTTAATAAAACCAAAACAAAAAGCATTGGAAACCCAAGTATACTAACAGATCCTACAGTAATAACATTAATAGGAATAACTAAGTTAAATCTTGTTGCAATTAAATTATATCCATATAGTATAAAAGTACTTATTATTATTTTTTGTAAAATATTCAAGATTTTCTTTATAACTTGCTTCATAGTCTTCACCTAGTAAAGCATATGAAAAAAAATTGTAATTATGAAAGCTCTTTTCTATCTTCTAAAGCTCTTTCCAAAGTAAGAGTATCAATATATTCCATATCAGCACCAATTGGTACACCACTAGCAAGCCTTGTAACCATAATATTCATTCCCTCTAATATCTTTTTTATATATAAAGATGTTATTTCTCCTTCAACACTTGGCTTTAAAGCAAGTATTACTTCTTTAACATTTTCACCTTTAACTCTTTCTAATAATTTATCAAGACCTATATCTTCAGGATTAATATCATCAAGTGGTGATATAAGACCATTAATAACATGGTAAAGACCTTTATAAGTACCTAACTTTTCAAATAGAAACACTATTTTAGAATCTTCTACTACCATAATAGTTCTTTTTTCCCTAGAATCAGAACTACATATTTTACACATATCTTCATCAGTAAGTGTATTACATATCTTACATGAATGAATATTCTTTTTAACATCTTCTAAATTTTCTTGTAATAATTTAAATTTATCTTCATCAAAGGAAAGAACAGAAAAAGCCATCCGTTCTGCAGTTTTTTCTCCTATTCCTGGAAAATTTTCAAAACTTTCTATTAAATTTTTTAAACTGTCAGGATACATTTAAAATAACCCAGGAATAGAACTAAACTGCCCCATCTTCTCTTCTGTAACTTTATCTACTTGTTTCATTGCCTCATTAATAGCAATTACAATCATATCTTGAAGCATTTCTAAATCATCACTAGAAAAATCAGAATCACTTTTAATTTTAACATCAATTACTTCTTTCTTACCATTAATCTTAACAGTAACTAGACCATTAGTACTAGAAAATTCCATCTTATCAATTTCATCTTTAACTTTCATCATATCACTTTGTAATTTTTGAGCTTGTTTCATCATCGCTTGTATATTCATAATTAAGTCCTTCTTTCTATTCAACTTCTACCAAATCTCCAAACATCTCAATAGTTTTACTTATCAAGTCATTAGATTCATTATTTATTTTATCATTTTCTTTTAAAGTATTCAATACAGGTTCTTCTTGATATTTAAAATTTTTCCCTTGTTTATGTAGATTAATATATTCCGATTTTAATTCATTCCATTTACTAGTAGTAATAAAAGCAATAGTTTTAGAAGATTCTGTTTTCTCGTTATAAAAAGCATTTAACTTTTCAAAATGATTACTTAACTTATCCACCATTCCTTCATAATCATAACTAATAATAATATGTTTAAAACTAGAAGCTCTAATTTTTCCATCTAAAAGTTCACAAGCAAGATACCCACTATTAGAATCAAAGGTATAATCATTTAGTTTTTCAAGATTAACAATCTCTTTATTAAGTTCATCTTTAACAGCTTCTATCATTGTATTTTTACTTCTTATTAACATTAACTCTTTAAACTTTTCTATTTGATTATCATTTATTTTAACATTTTCTGTTGATAAAGCTTTTTCTTCTTTTTCTAAAGGCTTTATAAATGCAGTTTTTTCCTCTTTTGTAGATTTAACATATGAAGATTCATTAGAACTATTAACAATTACTTGATTATTAATCAAAGCCTTAGAATCTTCATTTTTATGTTCATTAATATAATGTAATAAGAAAATTTCAATAGATAATCTAACATCATCTGCTTTTTTTAACTCAACTAAATGTTCATTTAAAAGATTAAGAAAATTAACAAGTTCTTCTTCATCAAACGCAAGAGACTTTTCATCTAAATAATAATCAAATAAATCATTTTTAATAAGTATCATTAACTGTTTAATTACTTGAACTAAATTTTTACCCTCTTGATAATATTTTTCAACGCAAGATAAAACATCACTTATTTTATAAGAAAATATTAACTCTTCTAATCTTTTTAATTCTTCCTCATTAATTTCCCCATTAATATTATAAAAATCATCTAAGGTTATTTTAAAAGAAGAAAACGCCCTAAGTTTATCAAGAAGTCCAATAGCATCACGAAGACCACCATCAGAAGCTTGAGCAATTTTATCAAGAACAGCATCTTCTACTTCAATATTCTCAAGCTTAACAATATCATTCAATCTCATTTTAATATCATTGTTACATATTTTCTTAAATGAATACCATTGACATCTAGATATTATTGTTGCAGGTATTTTTTCAGGATCAGTAGTTGCTAATATAAAAATAATATGTTCAGGAGGCTCTTCTATAGTTTTCAACAAAGCATTAAAAGCCCCTATTGATAACATATGAACTTCATCTATAATATAAACTTTATATTTTAATTCACTAGGTAAAATATTAACTTTACTACGAAGTTCCCTTATTTCATCAACACCATTATTAGATGCAGCATCAATTTCAATTATATCCATGCACTCGTTAGAAAAAGAATATAAGCAATTTCTACATTTTCCACAGGCAAGACCATCTACTGAATCTGTGCAATTAACACTTCGTGCAAATATCTTTGCAATAGTTGTTTTACCTGTACCCCTAGGACCAGAAAATAAATAAGCATGATTTATATGGTTATATTTAATAGCATTTTTTAAAGTATTAACCACAACATCTTGGCCAACAACATTATCAAAATCCGTAGGTCTATATTTACGATATAAAGCTTGATACACAATGTCTCACCTCACTAAACACAAATAGTATAACAAAGAAAAGAAAAAAATAATATATAAAACATTTGTTTTATATTCTTTTTGATTTAAAAAAACTACTTAGCATTTTAATATCTTCATTTTTAAATTTTGAAATATCTAATTTAACTTTTTCCACAGAAACATTAGCATCTTCCATAGTAAATATATTATCAACAATTTTACTTACATTTTTATTTTTATTATCTAATAAATAAACTACCTTACTTATCCTAGATTGTTTAATAGCGCTAGCACACATAGGACAAGGATCAAGAGTAACATACATAACAGAATTAGAAAGTCTCCAATTATTATATTTTTTACAAGCATTTTTAATTGCAATAAGTTCTGCATGATCCAAAGGACATTGATTAATTTCCTTTTTATTATAAGCTTTTGACACAATCATACCATTTAAAACTATTACTGCTCCTACGGGAACTTCATCATTATCATAGGCTTTCCTAGCTTCTTCTAAAGCAATATTCATATAATCATAATCATCCATAATCAGCCTCCACTTTAAAGAATAAAAAAAGTGCACATAAATTAAATTTGTTAAGGCTGCTATGTTTCCATCCTGACCTGTTTCCAAACTAATTTATTGCACGAATAAAGTATACAAAAAAATTTAAGTATTAGCAAGAAAATATTATAAATTATTTCCCGGGAAATAATTTTACTACTTTTTTATATAAAAATAGAGTATTTAAATCTATGTTTCACGTGAAACATTACATATTACGAGATAAATACTAAACATTATTACCTACCACTACTTAAATTATTTCCCGGGAAATAATTTTACTACTTCTTTATATAAAAATAGAACATTTAAATCAATATGTTCCACGTGAAACATTACATATTACGAGATAAATACTAAAATTTTATTACCTACCACTGTCCAAATTATTTCCCGGGAAATAATTTTACTACT
>CALVVC010000099.1 GCA_944363755.1 uncultured Bacilli bacterium | reverse complement strand
GGGCCACTTCGTTCGACTTGCATGTCTTAGGCATGCCGCCAGCGTTCATCCTGAGCCAGGATCAAACTCTCAATAAAAATATTTAAAAGTTTAATTATTTAATTTAATCCCGACAACTCAAAATTGACGTTTTGCTTAGTTTTCAAAGAACATTTTTGCTTTTTTCTCAAGCTGCGTTTTTAATATACCAAATCATTTTTCTTTTGTCAACACTTTTTTTAGTTTTTTATCGACTTTTTTCTTTAGTATATTTGACACTGACAATTTATGTCAACGCTTTTCCACTATATCAATTTAAAGCAGTTTTGTCAACATATTTTTTGAACTTTTTTTTAAATTTTTTATTTGCCAACAAGCTCTAAATTGCAGTGACGTTTTCTAATATATCAAAGCCGCCAAATTGTGTCAACACTTTTTTGAATTTTTTTTTAATTTATTTTTTATTTTGGAGGAACAAATAGTATTTAACCCATTTTTCTATCTCATTATTATTAAAATATTTATCTTTATTTCTTATTTCTTTAATTAAATCATTTAACTGTTTTTTTATAATATAATCTATTTCTTTAGGATAATTAAACTTCTTTTTATGATAATTATATTCATTTTTATCTATTACTTTGAAACTTCCATTTGGAAATACTTTAACATCTAAATCATAATCTATATATTTTATCGTATTATCTTCTATTATTATAGGACTAGCCATATTACAATAGTAACATATTCCTCTTCCTTTATATTGACCAATTATATTATACCACTTATGTAAAAAGAAAAATAAAATAGCCGGTTCTTTCGTACTCCATTTATGACCATCTTTTTCTGTTACTGTTGTGCAGTTATTTGCAAATACTAAAACTCCAGTTTTAAAATCAAAGTTTAAAAGTGTCGCTTCATCCCAAGCTTTATAAATTTGCCCGTTATGTTTATAACTATGAATCTGATATTTATGTCCTATTTTTAATTTTTCCAATTTTTACACCTCCCTTACAAGTAAAAGAAGTAAGTGATGCTGCACTTACTTCTTACCAAAATATTTTATTCCCCAACATCCTATTATTAATAATATTATAGCAAGAGTGACCCAAAAGATAGGATTAGATGCGTATGGTTCTAAAAAATTATTTATTTTTACGGTTAATTCATCTAATGTATCCTTTAAGCTTAATATTTGCATCTTATCACTCATCTTCCTTATCTATTTCTTTTATTATTTTAGCTGTTTTTGTTTTTTTATTCTTGTCTTTTTTTCTATCAGTACTTATTTCAACACTAATATTACGGCTCTTTCTTAAAATAAAACTATTAACGATATCTAATAATGCATATATCATCATGAAAAGGCCAATAATCTGTGTTACTACTACAGCACTTGTAAATGGATTAAATAATATTACTACTCCACAAACTAAACATACTATAGCCATAATCAAAGATGGTAAGAAATATTTGTTATCTAAATTCTTTAATACAAGTGCTTGTTGTACTTTAAAAGAACTACTTATAATAACGGCAATACCAACAACGATTGGAATAATACTACCAATAAACTCTGGTACTGTTACTAAAAATATTCCTGATACAATACTTACAATACCATAGACTATATTTAACTGGATAAAAATATCTTTTGTACTATTTCTTAAAAAGTTAATAATAGCAATGATTCCTAAAGCAATTAAAACTCCTCCAACTAAATAAGAAATTCCTACTAGTGTTTCACTAGATTTAAAGAATAGTAAAAGTCCTAGTAGTAATAAAAATATAGAGCTTAATAAAGATGGCCAAATTACTTTTTTAATTTCTACTTTCATCTTCAACCTCCTCTTTGTTACATTGTACCACACTTTTAGTATCTTGACTAGTTTCGTTTACTTCCTTAATATAATTAACTGTACTAATATTTTCTGTCTTTGTTAATCTTTCATATATTAGGGGTTTTTTACGGCCGAAAAATTTTAAGAATATTTCAAAATATGCATAGATTAAAAATAAAATATAAAATAACATTACAAGTCCATTAATCTTGTTACTATAATTTATTACTAGAAAAGGACCAAAAATAATTAAGAAGTAAAGAATAATTTGTCTTATAAAGATAGATAAGCGTTTATATTTATTTTCGCTATCTAGTTTTATTTTTACAAGATATTTACCAAAAGTATGACAAGTTATAGTTGGTAATATTATATAGTAAATTATAATGGAGATAACTAAAGGTATGATAAGGTTGTGAGAATTAATAATAACTATAACTATAAATATTAAAGTAGCAAAGACAAAAAGATCTATTAGAAAAGCTAGTAATCTTCTATAGATAGAGACAACTTCACCTCTTTTATAAGACATTTTATCTATTTCATCTCTATTAGGTAAAAATACTGTAATAATTGGTGTAATTATATAGCCTATAAAACCTCCTAATGTGTTAACTATTAAATCATCAACATCAAAAAGACGATATGCTTTAGGATAAATACCATATAATCCTGTTAGTTGAGTTACTTCGAAAAAAAGACTTAAAATTAAAGTATAAATTATTGTAGTATACCATTTTTTCTTAAAATAATATCTTAAGTAAATACCAAAAGGAATAGTTATTGCAATGTTAAAAAGGGTTGTGTAAACAATTGGTGATTTAAGAAAAGAAAGAACACTGCTAGCTTCTTTTAAAGTTTCTATAAAGTCGCCTAGGAAAGAAAGAGGAAAAAGTTGAGGAATTTTTGTTGGCATAGTTAAAACTTCTTCTTTATTGGGTAGTGGTAATATTACTAAAAAGTAGGCTGTTAATAAGTAAAGTATAAAAGTATAGACTATACTACTTCTTATTAGTGGTACAGATCCATATTTATGATATTGTAATAAAAGATATGGTAAAGTTATTAGAAAAGCTAATAAGGGAAAGATAAGGAAAGCAGATTTTATTGATTCTAAATATACTTCCATATTGTATCCTAAAATAGTTTTAATACTTCATCTAAAGAAATATTACTATTAAAGTACTCTGATAATTTTTCTATAAATAGAGATTTTTGATTATTCTTTTCTAATAGTTTAATTAAAGAGTTAATAGCAATGCTTCCTTCAACAGTATAATGTTTTTTATAAACTTCTGCTTCTTCTTTATTAGTATATAACAAAACTCCATAACTATAATTACGACTAGTCTTACTATTACAAGTTAGTAAAATATCTCCTAAGGCTCCATAGCAGTTAGCAGTAGATTCATTTCCACCTAAACTAACAACTAATTTTTTAGCATAGTTATATACTTTAGTTAAGTAGTAAGCATTAGTAGAATCTCCACTATATTTACTATTAAGGCTTCCCATAAGGATTGCTAAAACATTTTTAATGACTCCATATAATTGTAGTCCAATATAGTCTTCTATTACTTCTATTTCTACATTAGTATCTTTAAACAATTCTAACATCAACTCTTTAGTCTTATTATCTTTAGTACCTAGTGTAAGACCTGCCTTACTATTAACAATAAGCTCTTTAGCAAAAGTAGGACCAGCTAGATATGATACATTACCTTTTAAGTTAAGCTCTTTATATATTTCAGTCATTAAAAGATCTGTGTCTTTTTCAAGTCCTTTAGATACTAATATTACTCTACTATCATTATTCAAATAATCTTTTATTCTAGTTAATACTTCTCTTACATGATTACATGGTATTGCTACTATGATTAAATCAGAGTTATTTAGAGCAGTCTTTAAATCCATTGTAACATCTAAATCAGAAGCTAACTCTATTCCAGTTAATACTTTATCATAAGTGTTATTATTAGTTATTTCTAAATATTCTTCTTCAAATGCTGTCCAAAAAATAATGTCGGCATTACTTTTTTCATGTAATAAATTTCCAAGAGCAAGTCCAAAAGCTCCAGTTCCTAAAATTGTTACTTGCATATATTATCACCTTCATATTAATAATACTAACAACTTAGCTTTTTGACAAGAAAAATAATCTTACACATTCGTAAGATTATTACTATTCTATTGTTGTAACGCAGATATAATAAGTATATGTTATATCTTCTATAATTAAAATCAAACTAACAATCATATTATTACTACTTTTAATTAGCATTATTAATTAC